>DAIOGY010000008.1:0-17675 GCA_036745005.1 Acidimicrobiales bacterium
CAGCGAATCGCAGCGAAGGTGGGGGACGATGCTCGAGGACCTTCCCGCCAACTGGGAGGCGACCATCCTGGGGGGGCTGCTGACCCACGGATACCAGGCCATGGCGTCGTGGCGCACCGCGACGGTCCTGGAACTGTCCACGCTCGTGGCCCACAACTCGGCCCACGCCACCTCGGGCTGACGAGCCGAGGGACCAGGGCTCGCCGCGCGACGCGGCTCGCGGTTCCCGCGACGACGCCCCGTCAGCGATCCGGCGAGTACTCGGCCACCCAATCGACCAGCATCGACACCGGTGCCGCGGGGCACTGCTGGTGGATAGCACACTCGGTCCTCTGTTCGAAGTCCATGCGCATCGCCATGTGCGGGATCTGCGATGGGTCGCTCACCGTCCCCCACACGTCGCCATCGACCGTGAACGTGACGGCGTTCGCGGTCCAGATGATCCCCCACGTGTGCCACGCCCTCAGGTTGATCCGCAGTCTCTGCTGGATGATGTGGTTCGCGGCGCCGAAGTGCATCGTCCACGTCGTGACGAAGTTCGAACCACCCGACTCGTTGAAGTCGATCTCCGGGGGCCACTGGTCGTTCGCCGGCCACAGGAGCTGAGCCTCGTTGGGTCCCGCGCCCGTGCTGCGGGACCGCACGAAGTAGGCGGCGTAGAGGTGGAACAGTCCGCATTGGCACAGTCCCCCGGTGACCCAGTTGCCGTGATACGCGGGGTCCCTCCAGGTGTTCAGCTGCAGTTCGCCGCCGGCCACGACGACGTGCGCGAGACCGAATTGACCCCCGGGGGCCCCGGCGGGGATGCCGTAGAACACGTTCCAGCCGGCGGGGACGGTGGTGCCCGTGAAGTCGTTGACGTACGAGCGTGAGTAGCCCGCGAGGGCGTTGGATCCGGGTGGCGCCATGCCGGAGGGTTCGCGGACGTCAGGGACGCCCACGGGATAGGTGATTGGCGGCAAGGACGTCGTGACCGCGAAGGTGGTGGTGACCCCCGCGTTGAAGCGGCTGGTCAGCATGAGCGTGAGCAGCGAGCCGATCGCGGCGGAGGCGACGGCGATCGTGGTCACGGCGATCATGCGACCTCGTCGCGCGTGGCGGTTCCGCGCCCCTTCGGGCGGCGTCGAACCGGACTCAGAACTCATGCTGGGACGAGGTTACCGAAGCCCCTTCGGCACACCCGCGATGTCGTACGCACCCCGTGAGGCTAGGCGCGAGGGACACCTCGCGCACGGTCGTCCGTCGCCCGGCGGAGCCCTTCGCGCGCCGACGTCCTCACGACCCGTTCTCCCTCCAAGGGAAGCGGGATGTCGACGTCGTCCGCGTCGGTTGGTGCCACCGCGATGTTGGGGACACGCCGCCGCGACGGCGCTCCCGAGGCACTCACCGAGTGCGAGACATCGACCGCCGCTTCGGGCCGAGTTCGCCGACCACCTCTTGGTGGAGGAGCCGCGAGGCCAGCCCGTCCCACGACTCGGGCTTGGGGAACTGCAACTCCGACAGCCGCAGGGCGTGCATCAGCGCCGACAACAGTGACGCGGGCCGACCGACGTCGGCGAGCAGTCCGCCGACGTAGCCGTGACCCACCGGCGGCACCTCCGAGGGCGCCAGCACGACGGTGGCGACGCCGCAGCGCACCGCGATGGCGTAGACCCGGGAGTCGAGTCCCGGGTCGGCCAGGATCAGTGCCGAGGACCCGGCGCAGTATTCGCGCAGGCGCGCCTCTGACAGCGTCCCCCCCTCGAGGCGCACTCGTCGGGCGTGGAAGCTGCTGGCAATCAGCTGCCGGGGAACATTGTCGTTCGCACGCATCAACACGGTCAGTTCGTAGTCGTCGATCCACGACTCGGGAATCGCGTCGAAGGCGTCCAGCACGGTCGCGAGGGAGCGTGCGTCATTTCGCGGCAGGAAGGCGGTGATCTGTCGGGGGACACTCTGCTCCTTGCGCCCACGCAACGACACGGCCCGGTTCACGTCGATGATCGGTCCCGTGTCGCCCAACTCCCGGCGTAGGGTGGCGGCGTCCTCCTCGGTCCCGATCACCACCCGGTCGACGTCAACCACGTTGCGCGCAACCATCATCGCGTCGAAGTTGCCGGCGTTGGGGGGACTGACGCAGAGCACCGTGAACTCCGCCTCCACCGACCGTGCGGCGCGGGCCAACTGCGGCACCCAGGAGATGTCCAGGCCCGGCCACACGAATCCGACCGCGAGATCCAGGCTTGAGGGCAGCCACTCGCGGAAGGCTCGCGCGCGCATGCGCGGCGCACCGGGGGCGCGATGATGGATGACGCCCGTGAAGTGCGAACGGGCGTGCGCCGCAGCGAGGGACGGAGCCCGATTGAGTCCGGACGCGTAGTGAGTGCCGAGGTCGACGTCGACGCACTCGACCCAGGCCAGGCGGGCCAGCGAGCTCGTCACCTCGGCGACCATGAGCCCCGGCACGGTCAACGCCGAGCTGGGTCCCGCGACGACGACCGACGGACGCGCCGCCTCGACCTCGGGGGCCAGCACTTCGTCAGACCGTAGCGCCACGATGACCTCTCATCCGCTCGGCCATGATCGTCCGGAAGATCCTCATCCCATCGTGGAGCGCGCGGAGATTGCTCGTGCCGTGGATCCGCAGCGACTCGAAGCACGGCACTTCGACCGTCGTGAGTCCCGCCCGGGCGGCCCGAATCGCGATGAGGGTCTCGACCTCGAACCCGTCCGAGTCGATGGGGATGCAGTCGAGTCGATCGGCCCAGATGGCGAAGTACCCGTAGGTCACGTCGGTCCACTTCGCACCGAACAGGATTCGAATCAATAGGCAGATGCCCCAGTCGCCGAAGCGCCGGAACCGCGTGATGTCGGCGGACCCGCCGCCGACGGCGAAGCGACTGCCCTTGGCGTAGTCGGCGCCCGCTAGCAACGCGTCACGGAAGCGCTCGATCTCTCGGCCATCCATGGAACCGTCGGCGTCAATAGCGATGACGATATCGCCCTTTGCCGCTTCGAAACCGGCACGCAGCGCCGCACCCTTGCCCTTGCGGGTCTCGCGAACGATCTTGACCTCGGGCCACAGCACCGCGGCGATTCTCTCGGTGTCGTCCTTGGAGCGCCCGTCGACGACGACCACCTGGTCGACCCAGGAGGGAAGGGTGTTCAGGACGTAGGGAAGGTTGCCCGCTTCGTTGAGCGTGGGTATCACCACGGACACCGTGGGGTTGCCGGACCGGGGCACAGGGGCCTCGTTAAGGGCGGCTCCCCGTTTGGGATGTGCCGACCGCACTGAGTTTCTCCTCACCTGCCCTTGCCCCCTACATCCTTCCAAACTGGTTTCCCAGTGTCAACGGGGTATGCCCCGATTCCCAGATAATCCTTAGAAAATCCATCGTTTTTGCACTGCCTTTTCGACAGGTACCGCCGTCGCGGCTCGCGCGAGCCCCCATGATGGGGCGAGGTTAGTTCGCCGCGTACTCCGCCACCCAGTCAACCTGCATCGACTGCGGAGAGCTCGGGCAGGCCCAGCCGGACGAGCACCAGGTCTGCTGCTGCAGGTCCAGAGTCATGTCCTGAGAGGGGATCGTCCCGGCCGTGGACACCGAGCCCCACACGACACCGTCCACCGTGTAGGTCACCGACGAGGCCGTCCAGATGACGCCCCAGGTGTGCCATTTGGTCATGTCGATGGTGAGGTGGCGCTGGATGATGGCGTTGTCCGCCCCGAAGTGAACGGTGGATGACGTCGCCGCGACGTCGCCGCCGGTCTCGTTGAAGTCGATCTCCGGGGGCCACACCGGAGCCGAGGGCCACAGCAGCATGACGGCGGTGGGACCCGCGCCGGTCACGCGAGACCGGACGAAGTACGCGCCGTACGTCCTGGCCAGACCGCATTGGCACAGGCCACCCGTCACCCACTCGCTGCCGTACGCCGGGTCCTGCCAGGTGTTGAGCTGGAGCAACCCGCCCGAGACGGCGACGTGGGCGGCGCCGAACTGGCCACCGGGGTCACCGCCCGGAGTCCCGGAGTACACGTCCCAGCCCGCCGGCAGGCTGGTACCGGTGAAGTCGGTGGTGTAGCTCGACGAGTAACCAGCGAGCGCATCCGCGGCTGGAGGGGCCATGCCGGAGGGCTCGGAGTTGTCGGGCGTGCCCACCGGGTACGCCGAGGAGGCCACGGTGGTCGTGGTCGGCGCGGGCACCGTCGTGGTCGACGCGGGCACCGTCGTCGTGGGGTCCGGCACGGACGTGGTGGGGTTCACGCCGGTGGTGGTCGTGCCCGGCGCCGAGGTGGTCGGGCCCGCGAGCGTGGTCGTGGTCCCTGACGCGCCGGTCGTGGTCGTGATGGGGTTCGTCGTCGTCGAGCCGGGCACGGTCGCGTTGGCTCCGAGGCCGACGGTGGTCGTCGTGGGATGACGGTGGTGCCACTGCGACAAGACGAGCAGCGAGTTCTCCGACAGACGTGAGGTGCCCAGGGCCGGGGCGCCGTAGGCGTAGCCGGTGAGGCCAATGACGAGCGAGGACGCGAAGGTCAGCGCGACGAACTTGGTGAGGCGCCGCGGCACACGCACCTGGTGCCACTGACCTTGTGAAGAAAATGCCATGCAGCCAACGTGCCAAGCCAGTCTCAATCGACTGCCACGCGTAACTCAAAGTTCTCTCAACTGTGCTGATTGGGACCTATGACCCGGCGCGAGGTCGGAGCACCGAATCACTCCGCGGCGACATCGCGCTCGCAAGACCTCGTGCCGACCTCAGAGGTTCGCGCTCAATGGACCCGCGCAACGCGAGCACGACGCTGGCGGACGGCCACTGCGCCCGAGAGGCCGTCCAGGCGTCGGCCACGACCTCGCGGAGCGTGGAGCGCTCAGGCGCCCAGCCCAGCAGGTCGGCGGCCCGGCTGCCCCCGGCGACCGCCTCGGCGGGGTCGCCTGGTCGCCGTTGGACCACGCGCACGTCAATGGGTCGCCCGGTGACGGCGCTCACCGCGTCGACCACCTCGAGGTTGGTCGACCCCGTGCCGGTGCCGAGGTTGACCGTGAGCTGATCGTGACTGCCCAGTGCGTCGATCGCCCGAGCGTGGGCGTCGGCCAGGTCGCTCACGTGCACGTAGTCGCGCACGCAGGTCCCGTCGCGCGTCGGGTAGTCCCCGCCGAAGATGTCCAGGTGGTCCCGGCGACCGGTGACGACCTCCAGCGCGATGGGAATGAGGTGCGTCTCGGGCCGGTGACGCTCCAGGTGCCCGGCGGTGCCCCCGGCGGCGTTGAAGTAGCGCAGTGATGCCGAGCGCAGCCGACCTCGGCGCGCGAGCCACCCCAACGCGTCCTCGACCATCAGCTTGGACTGCCCGTAGGGGCTGTGCGGCGCGGGGACGCGGTCCTCGTCGATGGGCATTTGGGTCTGGTTGCCGTACACCGCGCACGACGACGAGAACACGAGACGCTCACAGCCGATCGTGATCAGAGACTCGAACAGGCGCAGGCTAGCGGCGACGTTGTTGACGAAGTAGCGCTCGGGAACCCGCATCGACTCGCTGGGCTCGATTCTCGCGGCGAAGTGGACGCACGCGTCCAGCGGTCCGAGCGCGCCCGCCACGGCCGGGTCTCCGCAGTCACCTTCGACGAAGGTCGCCTCCGGGGGACGTTCGCGCGGGCACCGGTCGACAGGTTGTCGAGGGCCACGACGTCCATTCCCAGCCCGACCAGGTGCTCGGCGGTCGTCAATCCGATGAACCCGGCCGCGCCGGTGACGAGCACCCTCACGGGCGGCCCATTCGCGGCGCGCGGTCCTCGCCTCGCACCCGACTCCAAACCTTCACGCCACCCCCTCAACCTCCGCGCAAAGGTAGACCGGCCCCTTCGCGGTCGCGCTCTCTTTCGCCGCGTCGGCAACCGACTGGTATCGTCGTCACGGACATCCTCGCAACCTCGTTGTCGGCCGACTACCTGATACGTCGGGGAAGGTGATAGCCCATGGTCAAGACGCCTCGCACGCCCAGCGGTGACCTGGGCGACGAGCTGGCGCGCGCCGAGCAGGGTCACGAGTTCTTCCTCGTCTACCAACCGGCTATCGACCTGCAGACCGGCGCCTTCGCCGGCGTCGAGGCGCTGATCCGGTGGCGCCATCCGACGCGAGGCGTGCTGGGTCCCGACCACTTCATGGACCAGCTGGCCGACAACGACCTGGTCGTCGCGGTCGGCCAGTGGACCCTGGCCACGGCGTGCCGCCAAGGCGCCCTGTGGCATCGCAAGGGGTATCGGTTCAGTGTCTCGGTCAACATCGCCCCGCGCCAGTTCGCCCGCGCGGCGTTCGTCGACGACGTGGTCGCCGCGCTCTCGGCCAGTCGCTTCAACCCCGCCCTGTTGGTGCTCGAGTTCGCGCAGCGGACCCTCCGCCAGGGTGGCCCGGAGGTGGGTCCGCGCCTGGAAGCGCTGGTGGACCTCGGGGTGCGTCTGGCCGTGGACGACTTCGCGCTCGGCCAGTCCACGCTCGACGACCTGGTCGACGTGCCCGTCACGACCGTCAAGCTCTCTCGCGCGTCCGTCGCCTCGGTCGTGGAGTCCAAGAAGGGGGCGTCCGAGGTGCACCGGCTCGTCGCCCTCGCGCGCTCGCGCGGCATCCAGGTCATCGCCTCGGGTGTCGAGGACGCGGCCCAGCGCGAGCTCCTGGCGTCCGAGCAGGTCGACCTGGGCCAGGGCTTCCTCTTCTCGCGACCGTTCGAGGTCGACGAGATCGACCGATTCCTCGAGGACTTCGCCCTCTTCTCGGGCAAGCCGCTCTGACGATGGCCAAGAAGAAGCCCGCCCGCAAGAACACCAAGGCCTCGCGCGCCGACGAGAGCGCCAAACTGGCGGCGCGCGACGCGATCCGGCGCTCCCAGCGCCTCGCGAGCCAGCTCCACCAACTCCTCTCCGCCTCGATCACGATCACGGAACTGCGCGACGAGGCCGACATCCTGAGCTCGGTCGCCGAGAGCGCCCGCGACGTCTTCGACGCCGCGCAGTCGGTGGTCACCTGGCAGACATCGTCCCCGCTGCGCGCGCTGGCCCGCCGGGGCGAAGACCCCAAGGCGTCGCCCTTCGACCCGTTGATCGACGACGGGCTGCCGAACGCCCGCGACGGGCGCCTCGCCCCGTGGCGCCAGCTCGATTGGCTCGTCGCGCCCGTCGTCGTGCAGCGCGACACGCTCCTGGGCGTCGTGGGCGTCCAACGCGACGAGGGATCGGGGTTCTCCGACGAGGACCAGGAGATCTTGACCCTCCTCGCTCAGTTGACCGCCACCGCGCTGGCCGCGACGGGACTGAACCGCACCATCGAGAGCAACGAGACGCGGCTGCGCCTGCTCGTCGAGACGGCCCCCGTGGGCCTGGTCGAGGTCGACGTCGACGGGCGGCCGCGCTGGTGGAACGGACCGGCGGGGCGACTGCTGGACTGGCCCGAGCCGGACGCCGCGTCGCCCGCGCCGTCCTTCCCGGCCGAGGTGCGCGCCGAGCTCGACGAGCTGTGGGCCGAGGTGCGCGCCGGCGGCGAGGCCAGCGGCCGGGAACTCGAAGAGGTGCCGGTGGGCACTCGTCGCCGGCACTGGACGGTCACCGCCACGGCCCTGCCCGCCGCCGGCGGCGCGGCGCCGGCGGTGCTCACCCTGATCGACGACGTGACCGACACGCGCCAGCTGCGCGCCGAGCTTCGCCACGCCCAGACGATGGAGACGCGCGGCCAGGTGGCGAGCCGCCTGGCCCACGACTTCAACAACCTGCTCACCCTCGTCTCGGGGTACGCCGAGATCCTGAGCCAGAACATGCGCGCGGACGACCGGTCGCTCCAGATGGTCAAGGACATCCAGTCGACCGCGTCGCGCGCGTCGCTGCTCACCCGCCAGCTCCAGACGATCGGCCGGACCAAGATCGCCGCGCCGGTGGTGTTCAACCCGATCACGGTCATCGCGTCCAACGCCGAGGTCCTCGAGCGCATCATGGGCTCGGCGGTGGAGCTCGCGTGGGAGCTCGACGACTACGCCGGCGCGATCAAGGCGGACGCCGACCAGTTCGAGCAGATGATCATCAACCTCTCCATCAACGCCCGCGACGCCATGCCCGAGGGCGGACGCCTGACCTTCGTCATCGAGCGCTGCCTGCTGGACGCGCCGCGCGCCCGGGAGCTGGCCGTGGAGCCCGGGCTCTACGTCCACTTGGCCGTCACCGACACGGGCGTCGGCATGGACGACGAGACGAGACGGCGCTGCTTTGATCCACTCTTCACGACCAAGGGCCCCTTCAAGGGCACGGGGATGGGTCTCGCCTCGGCGCAGCGCCTGGCGCTCGAGAGCGGCGGCGCCATCGAGTGCACGTCATCGCCCGGCGAGGGCACGACCGTGGACGTCTACTTCCCGTTCGCCGGCGAGTCCGCCGTGGCGCCGTCGGCGCCGGTGGCGGCCGAGACCCCGCGCGGCTCGGCCACCGTGCTCCTGGTCGACGACGACGAGAGCCTGCGCTCGCTGGTGGGCCAGGTCCTCACCCGCAACGGGTACCACGTCATCGAGGCCTCGAGCGGTGAGCAGGCCGCGACGCTCTTCTCCGACCACGCGGACGACGTCGACCTGCTGATGAGCGACGTGGTGATGGGCGAGGTCTCGGGTCGCGACCTCGCCGAGTCCCTGCAGGCGCGCCAGCCGGGTCTCAAGGTGCTCCTCACCTCCGGGACGGCCGAACCCAGCGTCGTCGATGGCCTCGGCCCGGGACGCGCGGCGTTCCTCGCCAAGCCCTTCAAGCCCAGCGGCCTCATCGACGCGGTCCACGAGCTGCTGACGCGCGGGTAGCGGCTACGAGCCGGGGTCGGACTCGAATCGGTAGCCCACGCCGCGCACGGTCTGGATCCACTTGGGGTGATCGGGATCGAGCTCGATCTTGGCGCGCAGGCGACGCACGTGCTCGGTCACGGTCGCCTCGTTCTGCCACTCGCTGGACGACTCCCACACCTGCTCGAGCAGCTGCTCGCGCGTGAAGACCTGGCGCGGCGAGTGCGCCAGGAACGCCAGCAGCGCGAACTCCTTGCTCGTGAGCTCGATCAGGTTGCCGGCCACGTGGACCTCGTGGGTCGTCTCGTTGATCAACAGGTCGCCGAAGCGCATCGTCGGCGCGTCGATCTCGTGCTGGGCGAGGTTGACCCCCGAGCGGCGCAGCACGGTCTCGATCCGCGCGGAGACCTCGCCCAGACTGAAGGGCTTGACGACGTAGTCGTCGGCGCCGAGCTTGAGCCCGGCGATGCGCTCGGCCTCGAGGCCCCGCCCGGTCAGGAAGATCACCGGCACGTCACTCAAGAGGCGCAACTCGCGCAACACGTCGCGCCCGTCCTCTTCGCCCAGCACGATGTCCAGCAGCACCAGGTCGGGCTCCTGGGAGGCGGTCGCGCTCAGCGCCTGCACGCCGTCGCCGGCGACCACGACCTGGTAGCCCTCGCCGGTGAGGTACGTGGCGAGCAGCTCGGTCAGCTCGTCGTCATCGTCGACCACAAGGATCTTGTTCATTGCAGCCAAATCTAGGACAACAACGGCGCGCCGGCGGGGTGGGCGCCTCCCCCGGATCGGCGAAGCCCGCTCCTTGTACTGTGGTCTCACGTCGCCGGCACGCGAGAGCGGCGGCGATGGGGCGCCGCCCCAAGGAGATTTTCGTGCGCACACCGGCCCCCAGCGCCCTCGTCGCGGGGGCCCTGGCCGCCCTGCTCGCCGTCACGACCGCCGGGGCCGCCACCTCCGGGTGGACCCCCGCGCACTTCGTCCACCTGCCCGGGCTGGGCATCGACCTGCCGCAGGGCTACCTGCCGGGACTCGCCTGTCCCGCGGCCGGCGACTGCGTCGCCGTGGGCAGCTACGAGGACGGCCAGTTCAACGTCAACGGGTTGGTGGTGAGCGAGACCGGCGGCGTCTGGCGCGGCGGGCGCACCATCGTGGCCCCGAAGGGCGCGGCGTCGCCGCCGGGCCTCACGCCGAGCGCGGTGACCTGCGCCGCCGTGGGCAACTGCGCCGTGGTGGGCTCGTACGACGACGCCGCCGGCAACGTGCAGGCCTTCGTCGACCAGGAGGTCGCCGGCGCGTGGCGCACCTCGGTCGAGGTGACGCTGCCCCCCGACGCCTTAGGCCCGGGCCAGTCGGCCCAGCTTCGCGCCGTCGTGTGCCCGAGCGTCTCGGGGTGCGTCGCCGTGGGCTCGTACACCGCCGCGGCGAACGGCGCCGTCAAGGGCCTCGTCGTCACCCAGGGCGCGCGCACCTGGGTCGCGCACGCCGTCGCGGCGCCCCCGGGGGCCAACGTCGACCCGGTGCTCGACCTCACCGCGGTGACCTGCGCGTCGGCGCGTGACTGCGTGGCCGCGGGCACCTACGTCGACGCGCAGAACGCCACCCACGGCCTGGTCGTCGCCGCGTCGACGACGCCGACCGCGACGGCCCTCGACCTGCCGCTCAACGCCAGCGAGTTCCCGTCGATCACCGTGGGCGCGCTGACGTGCGTCGCGAACGGCGCGTGCGTGCTGGCGGGGTCCTACGAGACGGCCGGGGGCCAGCTCGAGGGCTACGTCGCGAGCTCCACCGGCGCGACCTGGGGACGCGCGAGCGAGCTGGTGATGCCCGCCGGGGCGCGCGACAATCCCCGCGTCTTCTTCTACGGCTTCGCCGACCTGGCCTGCGCGTCCGCGGGCAACTGCACCACCGGCGGCCAGTACATCGACGCCAGCGGCGACTACCAGGGCTTCGTCGTCAGCGAGGTCGCCGGCGCGTGGCGCGACGCCACGCGCCTACGCCTGCCGGCGGGCGCGCAGCAGTCCGGCAAGAACGGCGGGGTCGTCGCGGTCACCTGCCCGGCCCAGGGCGGCTGCCGCGTCGGCGCGGCCTACCTCGACGCCCGCGGCCGCTACCAGGCGCTGGTGGAGTCCGAGGTGCGCAACTCCTGGTCCGCGGGATTGACGCTGGCGCTACCCAAGGGGTCGACGTCGGTCGGCCCCGACGGCGGCGTCTACGGACTGGTGTGCCGGTCGACGCGCGTGTGCGTCGCCACTGGCAGCTACCTCAACCGCGCCGGCGACTACCAGGGCTTCTACTCGACCCTGGGCTGATCAGCGCCGGAACGGCCCGGGCACCGCGGCGATCTTGGGCACGCGCATGCGCGCGATCACGCTGCCCGGCGACGGGTGGCAGTACTGGGCGAGCCCGAGGTCCCCGGCCACCGAGAGGAACATGAAGGCGTCCTCCGCGCTGAAGCCCCACTGGCCCACCAGCAGGCGCGACGCCTCCTCGCACGCCAGCGCCAGGGCCTCGTCGATGTCGCCCGGCGACGTCCCGTGGGTGTAGAAGGCGTCGGCGGTCTCGGTGACCGGCCAGCGCGCCGGCGCCGACTTCACCACGTCGACGCGGATCCGCGCGGTGCCCTCGATCTCGACGCCGGTGCCCGAGATCTCCCCGTCGCCCATCGCCGCGTGCATGTCGCCGATCGCCAGCTGCGCGCCGGGCTGGAACACCGGCAGGTGGATCGTCGCGCCGGGGCCGTGCACCTGGTCGTCCATGTTGCCCCCGTGCCGGTCGGCGTAGAAGGTCGAGACGTCGCCGCTGGCCGGCGAGACCCCGATGACGCCCAGCATCGGGCGCGCGGGGAAGCTCACGCGCTCGTTCATGCGCACGACGCCACCGGCGACCTCGAAGATCCGCGTCGTCGGCGAGGCCACCTGGTCGATGAGCTGGCCCCAGCCCGGGATGCACATCGCCGCGCCGCGCGCCCCGGGCCGGACCTCGAGCAGGGTCACCGACAGGGCGTCGCCGGGCTCGGCGCCGCGCACGCCGATCGGGCCGGTGGCCGAGTTCACGCGCGACAGGTCGATCTTCTCGAGCGTGTCGGACTCGCTGGTGACCTGGCCGGTGAAGCAGTCCCAGGTCTCGATCTCGAGGGTCGTGCCCGCGTCGACGACCACGACGGGCTCGGCCGCCGCGTCAAAGGACCAGACGTGCTGGTCGCGCCCCACCTTGACGATCTGGTCCATGGCCCTCCGGGCCACACCCTAGGGCCGGGGGGCGAGCGCCAAGGATTCATCTTGGTGCCGCCTGGCGATTGCCCCCCTTTCACCTTCGGATTACCCGACGTCCGTACGTTCAGGGGGTGGCTCACTTGTACCCCCGTTCCCTCCGGGGCCCCCGCGGGTGCGCCACGCCTCGCGCGCGCGCTGGTGTCGACTCGTGATCGAGACCGAGACGCGCAACGTCGTGCTCGTCGTGGAGGACGAGGACAGCTACCTCGACGCGCTCAACGTCGGGCTCACGGTCGAGGGCTTCTGCGTCGTCGGCGCCGGCACCATCACCGAGGCCCGCGCGCTGCTCGCCAGCACCAAGCCCGACCTCGTGCTGCTCGACGTGATGCTGCCCGACGGGTCGGGGATCGACTTCTGTCGCGAGCTGTACGATTCGTCGCGCGTGCCGGTCATCATGGTCACCGCGCGCACCAGCGAGGTCGACGTGGTGCTCGGCCTGGAGATCGGCGCGGCCGACTACGTGACCAAGCCCTACCGCCTGCGCGAGCTCGTCGCGCGCATCCGCGCGGTGCTGCGCCGACCGTCCGCACCCGGTGACGCCGAGGTCGTGACCTTCGGCGACCTGCGCATCGACGTGCTGCGCCGCGCGGTGACGCGCCGGGGGCGCCAGGTGGACCTCAGCCGCAAGGAGTTCGACCTGCTCGCCCTCTTCGCGTCGCGCCTCGGCCAGGTCGTCACCCGCGAGATCTGCCTCGACACCCTGTGGTGGGGGCTCGAGCTCTCCGACACCCGCACGCTCGACACCCACGTCAAGCGCCTGCGCCAGAAGATCGAGGACGACCCGGCTCGGCCGCGCCACCTGATCACCATCCGCGGCGTGGGCTTCCGACTCGACCCCTAGCGTGGGCCGGTGCGCGCCGGCGACCACGCCCCCGACTTCACGCTGGCCGACCAGGACGGCGTGGCGCGCTCGCTGCGCGGGTTCCTGGCGGCCGGTCCGGTGGTCCTCTTCTTCTACCCCGCCGCCAACACGACGGGCTGCACGCGCGAGGCCTGCCACTTCCGCGACCTCGGCGCGAGCTTTCGCGCGCTGGGCGCCACGCGCGTGGGCGTGTCGATGGACGACGTGGCGCGCCAGCGAGACTTCGCCGCCGTGAACCGCTTCGACTTCGCGCTGCTCTGCGACGTCGACGGCGACGTCGCGCGACTCTTCGGGGTCAAGCGCTCGTGGGACCTGCTCAAGGTGCGCCGCTCGACCTTCGTCATCGCGCCCGACCAGCTCGTGCTGGCGGTGATCACCAGCGAGCTCAGCATGCGCGCGCACGCCGACCGGGCCCTCGAGGTGCTGGCGGGGTCGGCCTAGCCGTCGTCGCGCGGCGCCGGCACGATGATCAGCGGGACGCTCGAGTGCTCGGCCATCTCCAGGCTGGTCGACCCGAGCAGCAGGCCGGCGTGCGCGCCCTGACCCCGCGTGCCCACGACGACGACGTCGGCGTTCACCGGGTCGAGGGCGGCGCGCTGGAGCACCGTGCACGCGTCGCCGTCCTCGACTCGCCAGTCGACGCGCGCGGCGGGCAGGCCGGACTCGGCGATCAGCCCCACCAGCGCCGCGGGCGGGCCGGCCTCGTGCTCGGCGTGCTCGAAGCGCTCGCGCAGCCCCGCGGCGTGCAGGAACACGACGCGCGCGCCGGTCGCGCCGGCCAGGCGCAGCGCGAAGCGCGCCGCGACGGCCGCGTCGGCCGAGTGGTCGTACCCCACCGCGATGACGTCGATCACCAGCGCACCTCCTCGCTGCCCGGACTCTCGATGGCGGCGCGGCGCTCGGCCAGCGCGTGGGCCACGTGAGCGCTGCCCGGTCCCCCGCTCGTCGGGCCCTCGGTCGCGGGGGCGGCGTCCACCAGCGCGCCCAGGGCCGCGGCGACGCTGGCGCGCACGGCGTCGAGGTCGTAGCCGCCCTCTAAGAACACCGCCAGCCGTCCCGGCGATGGGGCGAAGCCCGCCACCGTGGTGGCCAGGTCCGCGAAGTCGCCGGCCGACAGGGCCAGGTCGGCGATGGGGTCGGCCCGGTGCGCGTCGAAGCCCGCCGAGACCAGCACCCAGTCCGGGGCGAAGTCGTCCACCACCGGCGCGGCCACCTCGTCGAGGGCCGCGCGCAGCACGTCGCCGGTCGCCCCGGGCGGGACCGGCACGTTGAGCGTGCGCCCGCGCGCGCCCGGGCCGCCCACCTCGCGCGGGTGCCCGCTGCCCGGGAAGAGGGGCGACTGGTGGGTCGAGACGTAGAGCACGTCCGGCTCGTTCCAGAAGATCTCCTGGGTGCCGTTGCCGTGGTGCACGTCCCAGTCCACGACCAGCACGCGCGCGCCGCGCGCGACGAGGTCGGCGGCGACGATCGCGACGTTGTTGAGCAGGCAGAACCCCATCGCCCGATCGCGCAGCGCGTGGTGGCCCGGCGGGCGCACCGCCACGAACCCGACGCCCTCGCCCCGGCGCGCCAGCTCCTCGACGACGCCCAGCCCGGCGCCGGCGGCGAGCTGGGCGAGCGCGAACGAGTCGTAGGTGGCGTAGGTGTCCTGGTCGAGGTTGCCCCCGCCCTCGTAGCAGAAGACGCCCAGCTCCTCGAGGTACGCGGCGTCGTGGACGCGGGTGAGCTGCGCGCGCGTCGCCGGCGCGACGTCCAGGCTCACCAGGTCCTCGCCCAGGTGCAGGTCGGCCACGCCGGCCCACGCCGCGGCGAGCCGGTCGGGCCGCTCGGGATGTCCCGGGTCGGCGTGGCGCCGGTCGTCGAGCGGTCGGTTGGCGACGAGGGTCATCGCGCGCGCGGCTTTCGGGCCTCGGGCGAGATGTCGAAGCGCACGTAGGCGACGTCGCTGTCGATGGTGCGCGCCACCGCGTAGCCCGACTCGGAGAAGACGCGCAGCATGTCGCGGTTGTCGCTCTGGGTCTCGGCGATGAAGGTCCTGATGCCCCGGCGCCACGCCGCGCCGGCCAGGCGCTCCAGCAGCGCGCTGGCGATCCCCTGGCGCTGGCGCGCGTCGGTGACCAGGAAGGCGACCTCCGCGCGGTCGGTGTCGGGGTAGCGGTCGTAGCGCCCGACGGCCACCAGCTCGGGGCCGTCCTCGACCACCAGGGCCAGCCGGTCGACGTAGTCCAGCGTGGTCAGGTGCGCGACCTCGCTCGCGGACAGCTCGGGGTGCCACGAGAAGTAGCGCCGGTAGACCGAGCCCTCCGAGAGGCGCCGGTGAAACTCCACCAGGGCAGCGCCGTCGCTCGGGCGGATGGGCCGCACCGCCAGGCGCTCGCCGGTGGTCGTGGTCAGCTCGCCGACCAGCTCGTCGGGGTAGACCCCCGCGACGGGGACGGCCGCGGCCTCCTCACGAGTGACTGGTGCGTCGCCCACGGGCCTCCCGACTCATAACCACCCTGGCGCACGCGCGCGCCGCGCGCGATGGGCCAAGGTCCGTCAACCGACGATCATCGCCGGCGCGGGGTCCTCCACGAACCGCGCCACGTGACCCAGGACGCGCGCCGCCATGGCCCCGTCGATCATCCGGTGGTCGAAGGACAGGGCGAGCTCCATCACCTGGCGGACCACCACGGCGCCGTCGACGACCCACGGCGCCGGCGCGACCTGGCCCATGGCCAGGATCGCCCCGGTCCCCAGGGGGAGGATCGGCACGGCGGCGTCCACCTTGAAGGGGCCGACGTTGGTGACGGTCAGCGTGGTGCCGATCATCTCGGCGGGCGTGGTGGCGTTGGTGCGGGCCTTGTCGACGAGCTCGTTGATGGCCGCCGCCATCCCCACCAGGTCGAGCTGGTCGGCGCCCTTGATGTTCGGGACCGTCAGTCCCTTGGGCGTGTCGGCCGCGATGCCCAGGTTCACGGTGCGCCGCACGATCACCTCCTGGGCGGGGGTGTCGAAGCTGGAGTTGAGACCCGGGAAGTGGCGCGCGGCGTCGCAGAGCGCCAGCGCGGTGATCGTCATGGGCGACAGGCGCAGGCCCGCGAGCTTGGGGTGGGCCTTGAGCGAGGCCAGCAGGTCCATCATGCGCGTGACGTCGACGCGGACCCACACCGCGGCGTGCGGCGCGCTGAAGGCGCTCGCCACCATGGAGTCGGCCATCGCGCGCAGGACGCCGCGCACCGCGATGCGCTCCTCGGCCGGGCCGGTGTCCCACGGCTCGAGGTCGCGCCCGGCGAAGCGGGTGGTCGAGGTGGGCGCGGCGATCGGCGCGCCCGGTCGCGCCAGCGGCGCGCCCGACACGGCGCGCTCCACGTCGTCGCGAGTGATCAGCCCGTCGCGGCCGGTGCCGGTGAGCGTGGCGAGGTCCACGCCGTGCTGCTTGGCGTAGAGGCGCACCGGTGGCGTCGAGCGCGGCGCGAGGGCCGGGGTCGCCGCGACCGCGCGCGTTGCCGGGGCCGCGGGCGCGGCGGGGGCGCTCGTGCCCTGGCGGCGGTGGCGGCGCGTGGGCAGGGCGTCCTCGTCGGCCACGCCGTAGCCGATGAGCACCGACTCACGCTTCTTCTCGCCGTTCGCGCCGGCCTCGGACGCCTCGGCCGGCGCCGGTGCGCCGGCGGCGGGCGCCGCGGACGCGCCGCCGGCGACCTCGAAGGTGACGAGCGGCTGGTCGACCTCGATGACGTCGCCGGGCGCGCCGTGCAGGGTCGTGACGACCCCGGCGTAGGGGCTGGGCAGCTCGACGGTGGCCTTGGCCGTCTCGATGTCGACGATCGGCTGGTTCAGGGTCACGGTGTCGCCGACGCTGACCTTCCACTCGACGATCTCGGCCTCGACCAGGCCCTCGCCGACGTCGGGCAGGTGGAAGACCTGCTCGCTCACGACCCGTACCCCATCACGCGGTCGATGGCGTCGAGCACGCGGTCGGGCGTCGGACGGAAGTCCTCCTCGATGCGCGACGGCGGGTAGGGCACGTGGTATCCCGAGACGCGCACCCCCGGCGCGCGCATCGAGTAGAAGCAGCGCTCGGAGATCGTGGCCACGATCTCCGAGCCGATGGACGCGGTGTGGGGTGACTCGCCCACCACGACCAGCCGGCCGGTCTTCTCCACCGAGGCCGCCATCGTGCCGACGTCGAGCGGGGCGATCGAGCGCGCGTCGACGACCTCGACCGAGACGCCCTCGCCGGCCGCGGTGTCGGCGGCCTTGAGGGCCGTCTTGACCATCGCGCCGTAGGCGACGACGGTCACGTCGGTGCCCTCGCGGCGCACCTGCGCGTCGAAGAGGCCGCGCGACGTCGACTCGAGGTCGACCTCGCCCTTCTCCCAGTAGCGGCTCTTGGGCTCGCAGAACACGATCGGGTCGTCGTGCTCGATGGCCTGCTGGATCATCCAGTAGGCGTCGTGGGGCGTCGAGCACGAGACGACCCGCAGCCCGGCGGTGTGCGCGAAGTAGGCCTCGGGACTCTCGGAGTGGTGCTCGATCGCGCCGATGCCCCCCTGGAAGGGCAGGCGGATCACCAGCGCCATGGTGTACACGCCGTCGGTGCGCTTGTGCAGCTTGGCGACCTGGCTGACGATCTGGTCGAAGGCCGGGTAGACGAAGCCGTCGAACTGCATCTCGACGACGGTGCGATAGCCGCGCACGGCCAGGCCCACCGCGGTGCCGACGATCGCCGACTCGGCCAGCGGGGTGTCGATCACCCGGTCCTCGCCGAAGTCCTTCTGCAGGC
>DAIOGY010000009.1:0-9300 GCA_036745005.1 Acidimicrobiales bacterium
AGTCCCCTGCTCTTCCCGATGAGATAGCGGCCCGACGAGACGATGCTCGTGTTGCTTGATACTCCACCGCCGGAATCTGATAGCAACTCACGCGCGTGACCACGAGCCCAGGTGAGGGCAGCTTGATGAGCGTCATCACGCGACTGGTCGAATGAGACGAATGACTGCACCGAGATCGCTGGTTGCGATTGACACCATCGAATGACCGCTCGGCGTAAACTCCAGACGGCGAAGTTCGGCTGGTGACAAGGGGTGGTGATGTGACGGCGAAACCCTTACGCCGAATCGCGGGACCCGTCCGACGTCCGCACCGTGCACAACGATGATGTCGATCTCGATCGCCGCTGATTCCATCCGTGCCGCCGACGATTCCCGCCCCGCCGCCGCACAATGAGGCTGTCCATTCGCTCGCGGAGCACCGGAACCGCCGAGGAGTGGCGTGCCCTGCTCGGTCAGCCCATCCCGCAATCGTGGTGCGTGCTCGGCTGGATTGCCGCGACTGCCGTGTTCATGGGAATCACGGTTGCTTTGGGCGGCCCCACGTTCAACGACTCGCCGCTCAGTGCACTATCGACGTGGACCACTGCCCACGGGGACTTGGCGTGCGCGTATCCACCGGCAAGTTCGTATCCCTTCCCCACGGCCGCTCCCCTCTACCCCTTCCTCACTGGTGGATTGGAGGCGGTGTTGCGCATCGGGCATTCGATTCCCTTTCCCGCTCGTCACGCCCTGGGTCCGCATTGCACGAATGCTTACCACCCGGTGTTCCGATGGGCCACGGCGTCCGGCGCCTGGCTCACGACGATTCGGATCGGCTACTTGAGTTGGCTGGCGTTGCTGGGAGGGGCCGTCACGTTTCTGCGATCGGTAGGCCGCGGACGATGTGGCTGGGAACCGCTAGCGCTGCTCATGTTGGCGTGCACGCTCCCGGTGACGCTGTGTCTCCAGGAGTACTTTCATCCGCAGGACATTCTGGCGCTGGCGCTTTCCCTGGCCGGACTGGCGTGCGTGCGCCGAAGTCGGTGGATAGGGGCGGGCGTATTGCTCGGGCTCGCCTTCACTTCCCAGCAGTACGCGATTCTCGTCGCGGCACCCTTGTTCGTGATAGCACCACGCGGGCGTCGTGTGGCCTTCGGGGCGTCGGCGCTGGCGGCGATCGCGGTCGTGACGCTGCCCGTGACCGTGGCCACCTCGGGACGGGCACTGCGCGCGGCGGTCTTGGGAACCAGCCGGGTCGGTACGTTCAACTACTCCAATGGAGGAACTCTCTTGTGGGAGCCTCACCTTCGCGGATTCTTGATCTTCTCGCTCGCGCGCGTGTTACCGATCGCCGTGGCGGCGGGGCTCGCGCTGTGGGCGACGCGTCGGCTCGGGAGCGCGTTGCTCGAACCCGTTCCCCTGCTGTCCCTCGTCGCGACGGCGCTGGGCCTGCGCCTCGTCTTCGAGGTGAACCTCTTCGGCTACTACTTCGTGGCGCTCGCCGTGTCGCTTGTCCTTCTCGACGTCGCCGTGGGACGCATACGCGGGCAGGTCATCGTGTGGATCGCGCTGGTCGCGTTGGTCTACAACCCATTGCCGTGGAGGATTCCCGCGGTCGGCCCGTCGACGGGTATCGGCCTCTACAAGGCCTTTCCGATCGCGGTGGTCGCGGTGATCGTCGTTCTCGTCGCGCGCCTCGCCATTCGGGGCCACACCAGTTGGTACCTGCTCGCGTGGCTCGCGGTGGCCACGTCCTCTCTCGTGGTCGGCGGCTGGGAGCTCAGTCCGTACGGACACCCCTTCGCGACGTGGCTGTGGCAGATACTGCTCGTGAGCTCCGGTCTCGCACTGGCGGTGGGACCGCTGTTGTCGAGCCTGCGCGAACGGCCGGTGTTGGTCGCGAGCACGGACCCGGCACTGACCTAGGTTGGGCCCGCGTGCGCCGCGAACGGGCCGGACCCCTCGCGACGACCCGACGCTGAAGGAGCCCGTCTCGACTCCACCGTCGCCGAGACTCTTTGCCAGGGACCGGTAATCTCGGGGGCGTGGCGGATGTCGACAACGAATCGGTGGCGGCCATCGAGGAGCAACTCAACGCCGTCGATCACGCACTCGAGAGGCTCCGCCAGGGGACCTATCGATCCTGCCAGGTGTGCGGCGCGCCGATCGATGGCGCCGACTTGGTGAATCGTCCGACGCTGTCTAACTGCCCGGCTCACCCCGAGCTCGGCTAAGGGCTACTTCTTCGTCGCCCAGAAGATCTCGGCGATGTCGTCGATCTCGCTGAGCAAGCGGTCGGCGACCACGACGTCGTTGGTCTTCTTCGCCTCGCCGGCGGACTTGGTGGCCATCCAGAACAGGTCGTGGAGATTGGGGAAGGCCTTGAGGTGGTCGACCTTGAAGTAGTCGGTCCACAGGACCCACAGGTGATGCTTGACCAACTCGCAGCGCTCTTCCTTGATCAGCGTCGCGCGCACCTTGAAGTCGGTGTCGTTGGACGCCGCGTGCTTCCCCATGCAGGCCTTGACCGACTGGGCCTCCAGCCTGGCCTGCGCCGGGTCGTAGACGCCGCAGGGCAGGTCGCAGTGCGCGGACACCACGAGGGGGGCGGTCGTGGCGTCCAGCACCGCGTTGATACGGGAGAGAAGCGACATAGCCTCACCTTTCGACTGATCCTGCGCGAGGCAGGTTGGTTCACCACGCAGGTTAGCGAGTGCGGATAGCGTTCGTCCCCGTGCTCAGCCTGGTCACGTTCGCCATCCGTCGCCTCCGCGTCGAGGGTTCATCGATGGAGCCGACCTATCGCCCGGGCGAGCGCCTGACCGCCCTGCGCCGATGGCGCCCGGTCCGCAGCGGCGACGTGGTCGTGGTCCGCGACCCTCGCGACCCCGAGCGCTGGCTGCTCAAGCGATGCGTGGGTCGGTCGGGACGAATGTTGGAGCTGCGAGGTGACAACCCGCTGGCCTCGACCGACTCGCGCGAGTTCGGTCCCGTCCCCGCCGCGCAGGTGGCCTGGGTCGTGATCGGCGCTCGCCGCGCCCCCGATCCGTCCGCCTAGATGGCCCGACGCCGCAGCGCGCGCCACGCGAGGCGCGCGAGGAGGAGCAGCACAGCCAGGCTGAGGACTGCGAAGAGCGCCGGACCGGACGCGCGGATCAGCCACTCGAAGCCCGCAACGAAGCCGTGGACGGCCCGGTGGAACGCCCGCGAGATCCCGTTCTCCGGCTTCGGGGGGGCGACGTGGTGACCCGACTCGGTGAGGCTCACGGTGAGGTTCGCGTACGTCGTCTGGTGATCGAGCAGATTGAGTTGACCCTGCAACTGCTCGATGCGGCTCTGCAGCGAGTTCAGCTGGGCCTGCACGGCGAGGATGTCGTTGATCGACGAGGCCTTGGCCATGATGGCCAGGTACTGGCGCCGGGCCGCTTGCAGGGCGGTGATACGCGCGCGCAGGTCCACGTACTGGGCGGTGACGTCGACCGACGACGTGGTGACCGACGTGGTCCGACCGACACGCTGGACCTGGCTAACCAGCTGGGTGAAACGCGGCTGGGGGACCTGGAGGGTGATCGTCCCGTAGGCGAAGTTCCCGTGGCCCGCGTTGGCTGTCTGAATCTGGGAGTTGACGACGGTGCCGCCGTCACTTGCGGCCAACGTGGTCAGCCGGGTGAAGGCGGGCCCAATCCCTCCCTTGCGGACCGTGAGATCGACCTGGCCGTTCGACTCGATCTTCGCCGAGGACGTGACCGCGGCCGTCGCTGGCGCCACCGACGCTGACAGGGTCACCAGTCCGTTGGGCTGTGCGACCCCGAACTTGAGGCCGGCGTTGGTCGGCGAGTATCCAGAGCCGTTCACCGTCTTGCCGGCGCGCGCCGGGAGTCCCGCGGCGTGCACGGTGAGCGGAGGCGTGGACTCTCCGCGCACGAGGGGAACCGTGATGGCGGTGACCACGGCCACCATCGCCACCGCAATCAGGAGGCGCTGGCGCCGCGGGCGTCCTCGCACGGCGGAGAGGATGCGAGGGGGATCGTCGTCGGCGAGCGGTGGTCGAGCCGACGCCAAGATCCGATCGATGCCCTCGCGCGACACCCCGAGGTCGTCGGCGGCCGCGCGCAGTTCGTGTCTCAGCACCATCTCGTCGATCTCCGTCATCGTTCCTCCTCGCGGGCATCGGGGGTGCGCACCGACGTCGTTGGACGAAGGGCGGCGTGGCGCGCGAGCTGTCGGCGGGCCTCGCTAAGACGTGACTTGACCGTTCCCACCGGGTGGCCGATGGCCTTGGCGATGTCGCGTTCGGACAGGTCCGCGTAGTAGCGCAGGACGACCACGACGCGCAGGTGCGGGGCGAGGTCGGCCAGTGCCCGGTGGACGTCGAAGGCCGTGGTGACGCGCCCGATCGCGTCGTCGCGGTCGCTCAGCGTGGCGAGCTCGTCGTGGTGCGCGCGAAGGTCGCGGTGGGGTATCTCACGGCGCAGCCGCGAGTAGCACGAATTGACGACCACTCGGTAGAGCCAGGGCTTCATGCTCGCGCGGTCGTTGAGGGCGTCACGGAAGCGCCAGGCCCGAAGGTACGCGTCCTGGACGGCGTCCTCGGCGTCGCTGCGATTGCCCAGGATGAGATACGCCGTCCGCACCGACGACGCGTAGGAGTCCGTGAGCCACTCCTCGAGGACCCGCAGGTCACTCGTCGAGTCGTCCGTCGTGCGCACGTAGGTTCCCTGTCCTCGCCTCGGATGAAGTTACGGAGAGAGAGACGCTGGCTGACGCCGATTGGTTCGCGATATCTGGTCCGCCCGCCAGCGAGGGGCGCCGGAGCCCCGGGACTGAAGGTTCCCGGTCTTGAAAAGGGGCCTTCGGTGCCCGTCGCCGGGCCTGCGTGAATCCTGACCGCGCCGGTAGGCTTTCGCCCGTGGCCCGCCTCGCCGTCCTCTCGTATCACACGTCACCACTGGCCCAGCCGGGCACGGGTGACGGCGGAGGCATGAACGTCTACGTGCGCGAACTCTCCAGCGGCCTGGCGCGTTTGGGCCACGAGGTCGACGTCTTCACCCGCCGTGACGACCCGTCCGCTGGCGACGTCGTGGTCGTCGAGCCCGGTTTCCGAGTCCACCACGTCGCCGCGGGTCCCGCCGCGCCCCTGTCGCGCGACGAGTTCGAGCGCTTCGTGCCCGATTTCTCTGACGCGGTGGGCGAACGTCTGAGGGTCGACGGCGCCGACGCCCTCCACGCCAACTACTGGCTGAGCGGGCTCGCGGGACACCAACTCAAACACGAGCTCGGTCTCCCGCTCGTCATGACCTTCCACACCCTCGAGCGGGTGAAGGCCGAGACCTTCGGCGCGGCGTCGGACGACCGCGCCCACCAGGAGGCCGCGATCCTCGCCTGCGCCGACGCGGTGCTCGCGAGCTGCGACGTGGAGGCCGAGCAGTTCGTGCGCCTCTATCACGCGGACCCCGCCCGGGTGCACGTCGTGCCCCTCGGGGTCGAGCACGCCTTCTTCGCGCCCGGTCACCGACCCCAGGCGCGCCGGGCGCTCGGGGTCGATCCCATCTCGACGATGCTGGTCTACGTCGGCCGCCTTCAGGCGCTCAAGGGTGTCGACCTCGCCCTCGAGACCGTGATCGAGCTGCGTCAGCGCGGACACCGATCCCAATTGGCCATCATCGGCGGACCTTCGGGCCCTGACGGCCGCGCCACGCTCGCCGAGCTGCACGACCGGGTCGCCGCGGCCGGCGTGATCGACCGCGTGAGCTTCGTGGCCCCCCAGGCGCACCAACTGCTGTCGACCTGGATGCGCGCGGCCGATGCGACGCTGGTGCCGTCGCGCTCGGAGAGTTTCGGTCTCGTGGCCCTGGAGTCGTCGGCGTGCGGTACGCCAGTCGTCGCGAGCAACGTCGGCGGGCTCTCGACGCTGGTCGAGCCGGGGGTCAACGGTGTGCTGCTCGACGGCCGCGACGCGGGCCAGTGGGCCGACGCGGTCGAGTGGGTGACCGATCCTTCGCGCGCGACGGCGCTGTCGTCCGAAGCCGTCCTGATGGCGCGGCGCTACACCTGGCGTGCCGCCGCCGAGTCACTGGCCGCGCTGGTCGATCAGCTCTCGGCGACCAGCCTGGTGCGCTGTTGAGCTCTCGCGCCCCGCTGCGCGACGACGCGGCCATCGATCGCCTCGACGCGGTCGTGCGCGAGTGGGTCGAGCAGTGGCGCGCCGGGGGGCAGGTCGGCGAGGTCGAGCACCGCCGCGAGCCCGACGACCGGGGCCACTACCACTGGCTGGTGCGCGTGCGGGCCGAGGAGAAGGGCTTCGTCACGATCTGGCTGGCGCTGCGACAGCGTACGGTGCACGTTGAGACCGAGGTGACCCCGGCGCCCGAGGAGAATCGCGAGGAGGTGTACCGCTACCTGCTCACGCGCAACGCGGACCTGCGCGAGGTGCACCTGGCCATCGGTCCGGAGGCCGGCATCTACCTGGTCGCGGCGGTGCCCGTGGGCGAGGTCGACGTCGAGCGACTCGACGAGTTGGTGGGCGCGACGCTGACCTACGTCGACGAGATCTACCCGACGGCGATGTCGATGGGCCTGCCCGCGCTGTACCGGCGTCGACCGCGCTGAGGGGCGCTGGGTAGGTTACCTTCGTGGCGTTTCGTCTGGTCATCGTGGGCGCCGGGCGTCTCGGCGCCGCCCTGGCCGAAGGCCTGCTGGCCGGCGGCTACCCGCCGGGCGACCTCGCCCTCGTCCAGCACACCGCGATGACACGCGCGACCCTCGAGGAGCGCTTCGAAGAAGTCGCGGTCGTGGCGGCGCTCGAGGCCGACCACGTGGACGCCGACACCGGGGCCGTCCTGGCGGTCAAGCCCGACTACGCCGAATCGGTCGCGCGCGGTCTCGGGCTGCTCGGCGTCACTCGGGTGCTGTCCGTGGTCGCGGGCCTGTCCACGGCCCGGCTGGAGGCGGTCCTGCCCGAGAGGGTCGCCGTCGTGCGCTCGATGCCCAACACGCCGATCCTCGTTCGTCGCGGCGTGAGCGCCATCACCGGCGGCGCCCACGCGACCAACGCGGACCTCGAGTGGGCCGAGTCGATCCTCGGCTCGGTGGGCACGGTCGTGCGCGTGACCGAGCGCCAGCTCGAAGCGGTCACCGGCCTCTCGGGTCCGATGCCCGCGTACCTCTACCTCGTGGTCGAGGCGCTCATCGAGGCCGGCGTGCACCAGGGACTCTCGCGCGACGTCGCGCGCCAGCTCGTGGTGGGCACGTTCGAGGGGTCGGCGGCGCTCTTGGTCGAGACGGGCGAGAGCCCCGAGGAGCTGCGCGCCCAGGTCACTTCGCCCGGCGGCGTCACCGCCGCGGGGCTGCGCGTGCTCGAGGGCCGCGCGGTGCGCGCGGCGTTCCTCGACGCCGTGGCCGCCGCCGCCGAGCGGGGCCGTCAAATGGGTCGCTGAGCGCCGATAGTAGGTTGTGGCCGTGGCGACGCCGCGCCGACCTCGCAAGCTCTCCGAACCCACCATCGCCCGGCTCCCCGTCTACCAGCGCATCGTCGAAGGGTGGCGGGCTCGCGGTGAGAGTCGTATCGATTCGCGTCAGATCGGTCAGTTGGCGGGCGTCACCGCCACCACCGTGCGTCGAGACCTCGCGGGCCTGGGCACGCTCGGTACGAGGGGGTCGGGCTACGACGTGGGCGTGCTGGTCGAGCGCATCGGCGAAGCCCTCGGACACGATCGGCGTTACGACGTCGTGGTGGTGGGCATCGGCAACCTGGGCCGGGCCCTCGTCAACTCCACGAACTTCCTGATCCGTGGCGCGACGCTGGCCGCCCTCTACGACGTGGACCCGCGCGTCGTGGGCACCGAGGTGGCTGGCCACGTCGTGCGCCACCTTGATGAGGGGGTCGCCGCGGCGACGGTCGGGGTCATCTGCGTGCCGGCGAGCGCGGCCCAGCGCGTCGCCGAGCGACTGGTGGCCGCCGACATCCACGCGCTGCTCAACTTCGCGCCGCAGGTGCTCAACGTGCCCATCGGCACCGCGGTGCACTACGTGGATTTCTCCATCGAGCTCCAGATTCTGATGTACCACCTCAACAACGGCACCGGCCCCCTGGGCGGCGTCCTGCACTCGATCGGCCTGGGCACCAATCCCGGTCGGTACGGGTCGTAAGGTACGCCGTGGCCCTGATCTCGGTGGGCGTCGACCACGAGCACGCCTCCCTCGACTTCCTCGAGCGCGCGACCGTGCCCGAGCACGAGTGGGGCAAGGTCCTGCGCGCGCTCGTCGCCCAGCCCAATGTCGAAGAAGCGGTCTTCGTATCGACCTGCCTGCGCACGGAGGTCGTGGCCGTCGTCGATCGCTTCCACGGCGCGCTCGAAGAGATCACCGCGACGCTGGCCGACGCGACCGGCCTCGCCGCGAGCGCGTTCACCGATCACCTCACCGTCCACTTCGACCGGGGCGTCGCCACGCACCTGTTCACGGTGGCGGCCGGACTCAAGTCGGTCGTTCCGGGCGAGTTCGAGGTTCTCGGACAGTTGCGGCGGTCCCTCGACCTCGCGCTCGAGGAGGGCGCCGCCGGACGGGTTCTGGACGAGCTGTTTCATCGGGCGCTGGCCAGCGGCCGGCGGGTGCGCGCCGAGACCTCGATCAGCCGCGGCACGACGAGCTTCGCGCAGGCCGCCGTGGCCTGGGCCCTCGACGAGCTGGGCGACGAGCTGCGCGGCGCCGACGTCGTCGTGGTGGGCGCGGGTCAGCTCGCGGCGGGAGTGGTGCGCGGTCTGCTCGAGGCGCCCTCACGCGTCGCGGGCGTGACCGTCCTCAACCGGACCCACCCGAGGGCTCAGGCCCTGGTCGACGAGCTCGGCGACGGACGCGTCGTGGCCGTGCCGCTGGCGAACGCTCGCGGCGCCGTGGCGGCGGCCCGTGTGCTCATCACGGCGCTCGAGACGCCGGCACCCGTCATCACGATCGATCAGGTCGCGGGCCGTTCCACGCCGTTGCTCGTGATCGACCTGGCGATGCCCCGGGCGGTCGAGCCGCGCGTCGGCGACCTCCCCCTGATTCGCCGCGTCGACATCGCCGACCTGCGCGACAAGGTCGAGCGCGCATTGGGCGACCGGCGTGGCTCGATCGAGCGCGCCCGCGAGCTCGTCGCCCTGGACGTCGAGAGGTTCCTGTCCGATCAACGCGCTCGCGGCGCGGCGGGCATCGTGTCGGATCTCCGCGCGCACCTCGACGGCGTCGCCGAGGCCGAGCTCGCTCGTCGCGACGGCGAGATGGACGCGTGGTCGGAGGAAGACCGCGCGCGCGTCGACGACATCGTGCGCGCCGTCGTGGCCA
>DAIOGY010000009.1:9310-17361 GCA_036745005.1 Acidimicrobiales bacterium
CATCGGCCCATCGTGGCATTGAAGGACGCCGCGGGGACCGACCGGGGCATCCGCCTGACGGAGGCGACGCGCACCCTGTTCGCCCTATGACACAGCTGCGGCTGGCCACGCGCCGGTCGCCCCTGGCGCTGATCCAGGCCGACGTCGTGCGACGTCGGCTGGCGGCCGTGGGCGTCGACGCGCAGCTCGTCCCTCTCGAGACTCGGGGAGACCGCGATCACGACGCGTCGCTCACGGCGGTCGGCGGCGAGGGGATCTTCGCCGTCGAAGTCCAGCGAGCGGTGCTCGATGGCGCGGCGGACGTCGCCGTTCACAGCGCCAAGGACCTGCCGAGCACAACGCCGGACGGCCTCGTCTTCGTCGGGGTGTGCGAGCGTCGCGACGCCGCCGACGCGCTGGTGGGACGATCGCTCGCCGGCCTCGGCCCGGGGGCCACGGTCGCGACGGGCTCCCCACGGCGCCGTGCGCTATTGCTCGAGCGCCGCCCGGACCTGCGGGTGGTCGAACTGCGCGGCAACATGGCGAGGCGCATCGCCGCCGCGGGCCACGGCGGAGTGGACGCCGTCGTGGTCGCCGTCGCCGCTCTCGAGCGGCTCGACGAGTCCGGCGTGGTCGCCGAGCGCCTCGATCCGACGTGGTTCGTACCCCAGGTCGGCCAGGGGGCGATCGCTCTCGAGTCGCGCGACGACGACGACGTGACGACGTCGACGCTGCGCGACATCCTCGACGCGGCGGCCGGCATCGCGGTCGAGGCCGAGCGCGCGTTCCTGCGCGAGCTCGGGGCGGGGTGCTCGATCCCCGCGGGCGCTCACGCGCGGAGCGCGGGTGGCGCCGTGACGCTGCGCGCGGTCATGGTGGCCGTTGACGGCAGCTCCAGCGTGCGCGAGACGATGAGCGGTGACGATCCGCGTGATCTCGGGGCTCGGCTCGCGCGGCGTCTGCGCGACGAGCTCGGCGGCGCGGACCTGGCGGGCTGGAGGTAGCGACGTGCTCGTCGTCGTCACGCGCGAGGCGGGGTACAACGACGAGCTGCTCGACTGGATCGGCGACGTCGGCGACGTGGTGGCGGCCCCGCTCACGTCGACTGCGTACCGCGACGTCGACGAGGTGGCGCGCGAGATCGACGCGACCGGGCTGGCGGGATCGTTCGCCGGCTTGGTGGTGACGAGCGTTCGCGCGCGCCGCTACGTCGCGGCCGCTCTCGCGGCGTTGCGCGACGGCGCGCGCGTGTACAGCGTCGGGCCCGCCTCCACCCGCATGCTCATCGAGGAAGGGGTCGAGCTGGCCGCCAGCGAGCGGGGCGGCGCCGCGCAGCTGGCGCCCCTCGTCACCGGGGGACCTGTCCTGTACGTCTGCGCGCGCGACGCGAGGCCGGAGCTGGCGGCGGCGCTGGATGCCAGGGGCGTCGACGTCGTGCCCGTGATCGGCTACGAGACCGTCGCCTGCGACGTGACCGACGACGTGGCGTGGCTGCTGGCGCGCGCGGACGTGGTGGTGATCGGCGCGCCGTCGGCCTGGTCGGTCGCGCGCACGTACGTCGGGTCCTCGGCGTGGGTCGTCGTGCCCGGCGCGACGACGGCCGCGAGCGTCCGGCGCGACCACGCGCGCGTCGTGGAGTCGTGGGGCCCGGGAATGGGCGAGGCGCTCGGCACCCTGGACCCGGGCTGAGCCCCGAGGGTCGAGCAATAGGCTGACGGGGTGTTCCCGACCGAACGGCCACGTCGCTTGCGACGAACGGCGGCGCTGCGTCGCCTGGTGGCCGAGACGTCATTGGCACCCGACGACCTGGTGGCGCCGCTCTTCGTGGCCGAGGGACTCGACGAGCCGCGCCCCATCGCCTCGCTGCCCGGCCAGTTCCAGCACTCGTTCGAGTCCCTGGTCGCCGAGGTGCGCGACCTGCGCGGCGCCGGGGTCGGCGGGGTCATCCTCTTCGGCGTGCCCGAGGTCAAGGATGACCTCGGGCGCGGGGCCTACGACCCGGCCGGGGTCGCCCAGGTCGCGCTCGCGCGGCTGCGCGACACGATCGGCGACGACCTCGTCGTGATGGCCGACCTGTGCCTCGACGAGTACACGACGCACGGCCATTGCGGCGTCCTGCGCGACGACGGGTCGGTCGACAACGACGCCACACTCGAGCTCTACGCCCGCACGGCCGTGGTCCAGGCCGAGGCCGGGGCGGCCGTGGTGGCCCCGAGCGGCATGATGGACGGGCAGGTGGCGGCGATCCGCGCGGCGCTCGACGGCGCCGGCTTCGAGGACACCGTCATCCTCGCCTACACCGCGAAGTACGCGAGCGGGCTCTACGGCCCCTTCCGCGAGGCGGTGCAGGTCGAGATCGCCGACGGCGGGGACCGCCGCGGGTATCAGCAGGACGTCCGCAACCGCCGCGAGGCGCTGCGCGAGGCACGTCTGGACGTCGACGAGGGCGCCGACGTCATCATGGTCAAGCCGGCGATGACCAACCTCGACGTCCTGAGCGACCTGCAGGCCGAGATCGACGTGCCCCTGGCCGCGTACCACGTGAGCGGCGAGTACGCCATGATCAAGGCGGCCGGGGCCCACGGGTGGATCGACCCGTGCGCGGTGGCCCTCGAGCAGTTGACCGCGGTGCGCCGCGCCGGGGCCGACTTCGTCCTGACCTACTTCGCGCGCGACGTCGCCCGGGAGCTCGCGCGTTGACCAACCTCGAATGGTTCGAGGCGGCGTCGCGGGTGATCCCCGGGGGCGTCGACTCGCCGGTGCGGTCCTTCGCGGCGGTGGGCGGCACCCCCTACACCGTCGTGGCCGGCGAGGGCGCGTACGTCGAGGACGTCGAGGGCCACCGGTACCTGGACTTCGTCCAGTCCTACGGCGCCTCGATCCTGGGCCACGCCCACCCCGGCGTCGTCGAGGTGCTCCGTCGCGCCGCGGCCCTGGGCACGACCTTCGGCGCGCCCACCCCGGGCGAGGTCCGACTGGCCGAGCTGATGACCGAGCGCGTCGCGGGCCTCGAGCAGGTTCGCCTCGTCTCGTCGGGCACCGAGGCCGCAATGAGCGCGGTGCGCCTGGCGCGCGGGGCGACCGGGCGGTGCGGGATCCTCAAGTTCGACGGCTGCTACCACGGTCACTCCGACGCCCTGCTGGCCGCGGGCGGCAGCGGCGTGGCCCAGCTCGGCGCCCCCGGCTCGGCGGGGGTCACCCCCGGGGCGGTTGCCGACACGTTGGTGGCCCCCTTCAACGTGGTGCCCGACCTCGACGACACGGTGGCCGCGGTCGTCGTCGAGCCGGTCGCCGCGAACATGAACCTGGTGGCGCCGCGCGCGGGCTTCCTCGAGGGGCTGCGCGCCGAGTGTGACCGGGTGGGGGCCCTGCTCATCTTCGACGAGGTGATCACCGGCTTTCGTCTCGCGGCGGGCGGAGCCGAGGAGTACTTCTCGGTGACGCCCGACCTGTGGTGCTTCGGCAAGGTCATCGGCGGGGGACTGCCCGTGGGGGCCTTCGGCGGCCGGCGCGACGTGATGGGCGCGCTCGCGCCCGGCGGGTCGGTCTACCAGGCCGGCACCCTGTCGGGGAACCCGCTCGCGACCGCCGCGGGCGTCGCGGTCCTCGAACTCGTCGACGGCCCGGCGATCGCGGCGCTGAGCGCGCGCGTCGAGCGCTTCGCCGCGGCGATGCGGTGCGCCGTCGGCGCCGCCGGGCTCTTCGCGGCGACGCCCACCGCCGGGCCCCTGATGGGCCTGTTCCTCAGCCGCGAGCCGTTCGAGGCGCCGCGCGACTTCGCCGGGGCCCGCGCGCTCGCACACAACGGCCTCTACGCGGCGTTCTTTCACGCGATGCTCGCGCGCGGCGTGGCCCTGGCCCCGGGGGCGTACGAGATCCTGTTCGTGTCGATGGCCCACAGCGAGGCTGACCTCGAACGCGCGGTGGCGGTGGCCGCCGAGAGCGCGAAGGAGATCGCGTGACGGCGCTACGCAGCCCGGGATGGACGGTGCGGCCGAGCTTCGTGCCCCACGGTGCCACGAACGAGGTGACGCTGCTGGCCGACGAGCGCCACCTGACCCAGCTGTCCGGCGTGCCCGACGTGGCCTGGCAGACCCCGTGGGAGGAGCTGTCCAACGTGCACCTGGTGCGCTTCTCGCGCGCCATGGCGCTCTTCGCGACGGCGGCGGGCGTGCGCTACAGCTGGCGCACGAGCGACCTCACGGACTACGAGGCGTGGCGCGAGGTCGTGCTGTCCCACGGCGGGGCGGTCGCGCGCCGGCCGCGACGCGCCGGCGTCGTCGTGGTGGTGGCGGTCGTCTTGATGGCCTCGTTCGCCGGCGGGATCGTCGCGATGTTCACGGGCAACGGCGCCTCGTCCCACGAGCTCGCCGAGGCTCGCGCGGTCAACCTGCGCCTCGACGACCTGCCCAGCGGCTGGGCGACCACGTCGGCGTCCTACCTGTCCGCCCTCTTCCCGCCGCCGGGTCAGGTGGTGACCTCGTCCACGACGCCGACGACGCTCGCGTCGCCCACGTCCAAGTGGGGCAAGATCACCGCGCTCTTCCAGGGGTGCCTGGGCGTAAGCAACGCGCACGACCGCGTCTTCGGCGCGGCCGGCCAGATGCCCGACTACCAGGTGACCTCGCCGATCTTCCGGTCGAGCTCGTTCGGGGGGATCGACCTCGCGTCGACCACGCAGTACTACGCCACGACCACGATGGTGCACCGCGACGTGCGCGAGATGTCCGAGCAGCGCTTCGGCTCGTGCTTCGTCGCGGTCAACGCGGCGATGATCCTCACCTACGCCAGCGGGACGGTGCCCGTCGAGTCCCCGGGCAGCGTGTGGCACCCGATCACCTTCGTGCGAGGATTCGCGCGCGGCGGCGAGACGCTGGTCCGGGTGCCGGGCCTGAGCACGCCGCTGCACCTCGTCGTCGCGGTGATCGCGTCGGGTCACTTCGAGGTGACCGTGTGCTCGCTCGTGACGAACTGGCCCCAGAGCCGGGTCTTCCTCGCCTCGACGGTCAACACCTTGATCGGTCGGGTGATCTCGCCGAGCGCGACCGCTGCCTAGGCCCCGGTCAACCGCCGGCGGTGGTGACGACGACGTCGGTCAGGAAGCCCACGAGCAGCCCGATCGTGACCCCGATGTAGACCGTCGTGGGATTGGCGCTGCGCGAGGCGACGTAGAGCAGCTGGCAGATCACGAAGATGATCGAGCCCCCGGCGAGCGAGAGGAACAGGATCGACAGCGTGGTGCTCGACCACAGCCAACCGACCAGGGTGCCCAGGGTCGTCGGGCCACCGCCGATCAACGCGACGAGGCCCAGGAACCCCCACGTCGGACGGTGCGCCGACCCGGCGAGCGGCGAGACGATGCCGAATCCCTCGGTCGCGTTGTGCAGGCCGAATCCGATGACGAGCACCGTCGACAGCGCCAGGGCACCCAACCGGGCCGAGGAGCCGATGGCCAGCCCCTCGCCGAAGTTGTGCAGGCCGATGCCGATCGCGATCATCATCGACAGGTGCGTCGGCGAGGGAACGAACTCGGCCGCGGGCCCCTGCGCGTCGCCTGAGCGGCGCCGGCGCACCCACTTCTGGTAGAACGCGAGGCTCAGCAGGCCCACGGCGGCGCCGCCCACCAGCAGGGCCAGGTCGCCGACGGCCCGCCCGGCCGAGCCGCCGTGGTGGCGGTGCAGCGCGACCAACTGGTCCGAGATCGGCGCGTAGGCGTGGGAGAAGACGTCGATCACGAGGAAGAACAGGACGCCGACGGCGAGCGCGTTGAGCAGCGTGCGCAGCCGCGGCGCCGGCGACTTCATCCGCCCGATCGGCAGGCCCAGGACGATCGTCGCCCCGGCGATGAAGCCCAGGATCAGCGTTCGCGTCAGTGACACGTAGCGCGCTCCTCGTTGATCACGTCGGCGACGACGCCATGGTGTCGGCGTGGGGCGCCAGCAGCATCTGGAACGCCTGCTCGGGCACCACGTCGGCCAGGCGCTCGAGGGCCCGGAACCCGAGCTCGCCGGGTCCGGTGTGCTGGTTGGACATGAGGTTCGCCATGATCTTGAGCAGCTCGCGCATCAGCGGCGCCACGCGCAGCCCCAGCCCGACGCACGCGCTGAGCACGCGCGGCTCGGAGATGACGCGCACGAAGGCCCGCGCCACTTTGTAGTACTCGCCGTAGGCGGCATCGAGGCGCTCCTCGTAGAGCGCCAGCGCGCCCGCGTCGCCGCGGGCCAGGGCCTCGCCGAGCGCCGTCGCGGCCAGCCGCCCGGTCTCGTAGCCGTAGGCGATGCCCTCGCCGTTGAACGGGTTCACCGTTCCCGCGGCGTCGCCGATGACCAGCGTGTTGGCGCCCACGCGCGGACCGATCGCCAGGCCCATCGGCAGGCGGCCCCCGGTCGGCGGCCCCTCGCTGGTCGCGTCGTTGAGGCCCCAGGCGTCGCCGACCTGGGCCACGAAGTACTCCTGGAGCTTGGTCGTGTTGACGCCGCGCCACGCCCCGTCGGTCGAGAGCAGCCCGACCCCGACGTTGACGCGGCCGTCGCCCAGGGGGAAGATCCACCCGTACCCCGGCACGACCTGGCCGGACGGGTCGCGGATGTCGAGGTGCGAGTCGATCCAGGGTTCGTCGTGGCGCTCGCTCGTGTAGTAGCCGCGCAGCGCCATGCCCATGGGCCACGATCGATTGCGCGCCGTGCCCAGCTCGCGACCCAGCCGGGAGTTCTGCCCGTCGGCGACCACGACGTAACGACCGCGCACCTCACCTCGCTCGCCGGTCGCCTTGTCGGCGACGACCACGCCGGCCGCGCCGGCGAGACCGGGGCCGCGCGGGGCCACCGGATCGAGCAGGGCGAGAGCCTCGACGCCCGTGAGCAGCGTCGCGCCGCGGCGAACGGCCTCCTCGGCGACGAGCGCGTCGAGGTTGAGCCGCGTGATCGTGTAGCCGTAGTTGGGGAAGACCGGGTGCTCGGGCCAGGCCATCTCGAGCGACGCGCCGAATCCGAATGCCCGCAGCCCCTGGAACCGGTGGCCGTGCGCCGCGAGCGCGTCTTCGAGCCCCATCTGGGCCAGCTGGTGGACCGAACGCGGCGTGAGGCCGTCTCCGCAGGTCTTCTCGCGCGGGAAGAGCTTCTTCTCCACGAGGGCGACCGACCATCCGGCGCGCGTCAACCAGTGGGCGCACGCCGCGCCGGAGGGCCCGGCGCCGACGATGACGACGTCGAACGTCGTCGATGAAACCACGGGGTCGCCGAGCGCGGGCACGACGAACAGCCTACGGCGAACGGCCTCGCGGCCCGCGAGGAGCGCTGTCGTGGTCTGGTAGAAAGTATGAACGTGGACCAGTACCTGCCAATACTGGGACTGCTCGTTCTCGGAGTGCTCTTCGCCTCGGGATCGCTCGTGGCGTCGGCGCTCCTCGCTCCGCGCAAGCGGCCGACCGACGCGAAGCTGGCGCCCTACGAGTGCGGGATCGTCCCCGAGGTCGAACCACCCCAGCGGTTTCCGGTGCGGTTCTACCTGGTGGCCATGATCTTCGTGATCTTCGACATCGAGATCGTCTTCATGTACCCCTTCGCCGTGGTCTTTCGCCAGCTCGGGGCCTTCGGGCTGGTCGAGGTGCTGGCCTTCTCGGTCACGGTCTTCGCCGCTCTGCTCTTCCTGGTGAGCGAGGGCGCGCTGTCGTGGGGTCCGGTCAAGCACCTCACGCGCGGCATGCCCGAGCGCACCAGCTCGTCCACCATCGTGCGCATCGGCGCCGACGCGGACCGGGCGGAGTGACGTGGCTCTCGAGGACCTCCCGCACAACTTCCTGACCGGCCGACTCGAGGACCTGGTGCGCTGGGCGCGACGCGCCTCGGTGTGGCCGGCGTCCTTCGGACTGGCGTGCTGCGCGATCGAGATGATGGCGACCGGCGGGGCCGACTTCGACCTCGCGCGCTACGGCATGGAGGTCTTTCGCAACTCGCCGCGCCAGGCCGACCTCATGATCGTCGCCGGGCGGGTGTCCCAGAAGATGGCTCCGGTGCTGCGCCAGGTCTACGACCAGATGATGGAGCCCAAGTGGGTCATCTCGATGGGCGTGT
>DAIOGY010000010.1:0-16723 GCA_036745005.1 Acidimicrobiales bacterium
AGCGCAACGACGACGTCCTGTTCATCTGCTACGACAACGAGGCCTACATGAACACGGGCGTCCAACGCTCCGCGGCGACGCCGCCGGCCGCCCGTACCGCGACGACCCAGGCGCTCGGGATGAGCCCGGGCAACGTCTTCGGTCAGGGCAAGGACCTGCCGCGCATCGCGGTGGCCCACGACATCCCCTACGTCGCCACGGCCACCGTGGCCGACCTGCACGACCTGGAGCGCAAGGTCGAGCACGCGATGAGCCTGCACGGCGCGCGCTACATCCACGTCCTGGTGCCGTGCCCGCTGGGGTGGGGCTCCGAGTCGCGCGAGACCATCCACCTCGCCCGGCTGGCCAAGGAGACGGGGCTGTTCCCGGTGTTCGAGGCCGAGCGCGGCGTGGTCACCGCGGTGTCGCCGCTGCGGCGCCGCACACCGGTCGAGGAGTACCTGAAGCTGCAGAAGCGCTACGCCCACCTGTTCGGCGCGCACGCGCGGCCCGACATCGTCGAGCGCCTCCAGCGCATCGCCGACGACAACATCGAGCGCTACGGGCTCGTCGACGACGAGACCCGCGACGATCGCCCCCTGGCCGAGGTGGCGACGTGAAGATTCCCTTCGCCATCACCCTCGACGTGGGGTCGAGCCGGGCGAACCACACCGGCTCGTGGCGCGTCGAGCGCCCCGTCTACGTCGACCGGCTGCCGCCGTGCAACCACGCGTGCCCGTCCGGAGAGAACATCCAGGCCTGGCTCTACGCCGCGGAGTCGGGCGACTACGAGGCGGCCTGGCGCACCCTGGTCGACGACAATCCGCTGCCGGCGATCATGGGGCGGATCTGCTTTCACCCCTGTGAGACGTCGTGCAACCGCGCCCAGCTCGACGAGGCGGTCGGCATCAACTCGGTCGAGCGCTTTCTGGGCGACCTGGCGCTCGAGCACGGCTGGTCTCTTCCCGCACCCGGGCCCGACAGCGGCTTTCGCGTGCTCGTCGTGGGTTCGGGACCGGCGGGGCTGAGCGCGACCTATCACCTGCGCCGACTGGGCCACCGGGTCACCCTGGTGGACTCCTCGGCCGAGCTCGGGGGCATGATGCGCTACGGCATTCCGGCGTACCGGCTGCCGCGCTCCGTGCTCGACGCCGAGATCGACAGGATCCTGGCGATGGGTGTCGAGGTCCTCACCGGCCACACCGTCCACGACGTGGCGGCCGAGCGCGTCGCCGGCGGCTACGACGCCGTCTTCTTGGCCGTCGGGGCCCAGCTCGGCAAGCGCGTCGAGATCCCCGCCGGCGACTCGGGCAAGGTGATCGACGCAGTGTCCTATCTGCACCAGGTGGCCCAAGGCGACTCGCCGATGCTCGGACGCCGGGTCGTGGTCTACGGCGGCGGCGACACCGCGCTCGACGCGGCGCGCACGGCGCGGCGCCTCGGCGCCACCGACTCCACGATCGTCTACCGGCGCAACCGCGACCGCATGCCCGCCCACAGCGAGGAGCTCGAGCAGGCCCTCGTCGAAGGCGTGACGATGCACTGGCTCTCGACGGTGGACCGCTTCGACGGCGACCGGCTGGTGATCGAGAAGATGCGCCTCAACGCGGAGGGCTTCCCCGAGCCGACCGGCGAGTTCGACGAGCTGGGCGCTGACGCGCTCGTCCTGGCATTGGGACAGGACACCGACCTCTCGCTCGTGACGGCGGCGCCCGACGTCGTCGTGCGCGACGGAGCGGTCGAGGTCGCGACCACGATGATGACCGGAGCCGATGGCGTCTTCGCCGGCGGCGACGTGGTCCCCGCGGACCGGACGGCCACCGTCGCGGTGGGTCACGCCAAGCGCGCGGCGCACGGCATCGACGCCTACGTTCGCTCGACGGAGGTGGCGCACGCCGACAAGCACCCGCTCGCCACCTTCGATCGGCTCAACACCTGGTACTACGCCGACGCGCCGCGCACGCAGCGCCCCGAACTCGAGCGCATACGCCGTCAGACCAACTTCGAAGAGGTCGTGGGAGGACTGACCGAGGAGAACGCCCTCTTCGAGGCCCGCCGGTGCCTGTCGTGCGGCAACTGCTTCGAGTGCGACAACTGCTTCGGCGTCTGCCCGGACAACGCGGTCATCAAGCTCGGAGCGGGCGAGCGCTACGAGTTCAACTACGACTTCTGCAAGGGCTGCGGGGTGTGCGTGGTCGAGTGCCCCTGCGGGGCCATCGACCTGGTCCCCGAGGCCATCTAGTCCGTCACGCGTCCGACGCTCACGGGCTGCCAGTACGGGGCGAGCGTGTCGATGGGTGCGAGCTCACTCGCGACCTCCCCGAAACGCGAGCTGCGCCGCGACCACTCGGCGTAGGCCCGGTCGATCTCCTCGCGGGTGCGCGCGACGAAGTTCCACCACATGAGCAACGTCTCGGCGAAGGGTTCGCCGCCGATCATCACCGCGCGCGCGGGCCCCGACGGCTCCAGGCGCAGGCGCTCCAGGCCCGGCGCCAGGTAGCCCATCCGCCCGGGGGCGAGCGGTGTTCCCTCCACGGTGAGCTCGCCGCGCAGGACGATGACGGCGTGCTCGAAGTCCGCACGCAGGCGCAGTTCGTCGTCGCCCCCGCGAAGGTCCAGGTCGAGCCCCACCAGTGGCGTGTCGACCCGCGCGGGACTGGTCGCTCCGGCGAAGCTTCCGCACAGGACCGTGGCGACCCCGTCGCTCAGGTCCACTCGCGGCAGCCCGGCCAGGTGCTGGAAGCCCGCGTCACCGTGTCGCGTCGCCTCGGGCGACGCGATCCACATCTGAATGCCCTCGAGCACGCCGCGGTAGTCACCGGTGGCCTCTTCGGAGTGCGAGACGCCCTCGCCTGACGTCATCAGATTGAGCTGGCCCGCCCGTACGCGCTGCTCGGTCCCGAGGCTATCGCGGTGCAGGACCTCTCCCTCGATGAGCCAGGTGACCGTCTGGAGTCCGCAGTGCGGATGGGGTCCGATGAGATGCGTGGTGGGACCGACGAGCGTCGGGACCATGTGATCGGCGAAGCACCACGCGCCGACGGTGCGCCGGGCGCGTCGCGGCAGCGCTCGACGGACCTCGAACTCGCCGACCACGGCGTGGTGGCTCTCGCTCACCTCGAGGCGCGACGACGCCGGATCCGTCACTGCCGGGTCGCCTCTCGCCGGTGCATCGACCTAGAGACTACGGCGACGAACCGACACGGCGAGCGGGGGGAAGTGCCCGCCGTGTCGGTGCGTCGCGCGAAGGTTCGAACCGCTAGATGTCCATCACGTCGCTGGGGTCGGCCTGCTTGTAGTGGCGGAATCCCAGGAACGTGAGAAGCAACATGATCAGAGCGGCGACCAACATGCCGACCGCGCCGTAGAGCGCGATCACGCCCATGAATCCAAAGGCGTAGGCGTTGAGCAAAAGCCCGCGCAGCGTGTCACCGCGGAAGACGAGCTCAACCTGGTTGGCCAGGGCCGTGTTGGAGGGATCGGCGAGCGATGCGGCGCTCAGCTGGGAGTACGTCTTGCCCTGGCTGATGGCCAGCGTGTCGACCGCGATGATCTTGTCGGCGAAGATCTCAGCGGCGGAACCGGTGAGAACCTCCTTGCCGGCGTACTGGGTCTCGTGCGCGGCGACCAGGTCGCGGTAGTCGGCCTGGGTCTTGGTGGGGAAGTACACCTTCTGCTCCTGGAGCTGATTGTGCACCTGGGAGTTGGTGAAGTTGTAACCGATGAACATGCCGATGCCCGCCACGATGAAGACGACGGTGAGCAACGCCCCGGTCCATGAAACGAAGTAGTCGAACGTCCTACGCCTCATCGGGGGTCCTTTCGTCGGCGATGCTCCAGTCTCGCAGCGCGCATCACGCAGCCCCTAGTGACGAACGTCACAAGATGCGCGGAGGCTCACCCATCGGTCGAGAATCCGAGGCGCGCGAGGTACCCGATGCCCATGACCGCCGCCTCGCAGCCAACGCTGTCGAGTGCCGCGAGGTCCGCGTCGTCACGTATCCCGCCGGCCGCGACAACGGCGAGCCCGGTGGCGCAGACTCGTCGGTAGAGATCGAGGTCGGGCCCCTCCAGCGTCCCGTCGCGCTCGATCGCCGTGACGTGCAGGCGCACGACGCCCGCGTCGCGCGCCCGCGAGAGGGCCGTGTCGACGTCCAGGCCGCTGGACGCGGTCCACCCGCGCACGGCGACGTTGCCGTCGCGCACGTCGAGGGCGACGACGAGCCGATCACCGAGGGCGTCGGCGAACGCGACGAGACCATCGACGCTGTCCCACGCGGCGGTGCCGACGATGACGCGTCGCGCCCCCGCGTCAAGCACGGCCCGGGCGACGTCGATCGAGCGGATGCCGCCCGAGACCTGCAGGGGGATCGTCCCGGCGAGGCGCGTGCAGCGACGCAGCATCGCCGCGCGCACCGCGCCGTCGCGCGCACCGTCCAGGTCCACGACGTGGATCATCGGTGGCGCCGTGGCCACGACGCGCGCCATGAACTCCTCGACCGGTTGGCGAAACAGGACCCGCTCGTAGTCGCCCCTCTCGAGGCGCACGGCGTCCTCACCTAAGAGGTCGACGGCGGGGATCAGTTGCATATTAGCGTTGTAACATGGTATCATGCTAATATGACTACCGGCAAGGTTCCCGCCGCCGACCAGCACCCCGAGACCGCCAACCGGTTCACCGACCTGGTCGCGGCGTTCGTCGACATCCGCGACGCACGGGTGATGGAGGCGTTTCTCAAGGACGTGTGCACGACCAACGAGCTCGACGCCATGGGCCAGCGCCTCCAGGTGGCCCGCCTGGTCGATCAGGGCGTGCCCTACCAGGAGATCTCGCGGCGCACCGGCGCCTCCACGACGACGGTTACTCGCGTCGCGCACTGGCTCCACTACGGCGAGGGCGGGTACCGCGAGGTGTTGAGCAAGGCTCGCCGATGAGCCGGAACCTCACGTTGGCGCTGCCGTCGAAGGGACGGCTGCGCGAGCCCGCCTGGTCCCTGCTGGTGGCGAGCGGCGTCGACCCGCAAGAGCCCGGCGAGCGCGTGCTGCAGGTCCACTGTCGCAACGCCGAGATGGACCTGCTCTTCGTGCGCGCCGACGACGTGCCCGAGTACGTCCAGGACGGCATCGTCGACTGCGGGATCACCGGGCTTGACCTGGTGCACGAGCGCGACTTCGACGTCGAGGTGTTGTTGCGCCTGGGCTTTGGTCGCTGCTCGCTGCAGGCGGCGGTGCCGAGCGAGGACGTCGCCACCGAGCTCAGTGACCTCGACGGCAAGCGCGTCGCGACGTCGCACCCGCGCCTGGCCCAGCGACTGCTGGTCGAGCGCGGGGTCAAGGCCGAGATCGTGGGCGTCGCGGGTTCGGTCGAGATCTCGCCCCGTCTGGGGCTGGCTGACGCCATCGTCGACCTGGTGTCCACGGGCAGCACGTTGCGCACGAACGGATTGCGCTCGCTCGGCGTCCTCTTCGAGTCCGAGGCCGTCCTGGTCGGTCGCGGCGCCTCGAACGACGTCGAGGCGCGTCGGACCCTCACCACGCTGCTGGCGTCGGTCATCAACGCGCGCGCCAACCGCTACCTGCTGTTCAACGTGCCCCGAGATCGACTGGCCGAGGTGACGGGCCTCCTGCCCACGCGCGGCTCGCCCACCGTGATGGACCTGGCCACCGAGGGACTCGTCGCGGTCCACGCGCTCGTGCCGGCGTCGCGTGTGTGGTCCCTGCTGCCCGCCCTCGCCGCCTGCGGGGCGACGTCGATCCTCACCTTGCCGGTGGAGCGGATGGTGCCGTGAGCATCCCCGCGACCTCCGATCGGTTCTTCACCGTCGACGAGATCGTCGACGACGTACGCGCCCGGGGCGACGCGGCACTGGCGGAGTGGTCGGCCCGCTTGGACCACACGACGTGGTCGACCCCGCCGCGCGCCCGCGGCGACGTCGACGTGCCCGCCGAAGCGTTGGCGGCCGCGGCCGCGGCCGTGCGCACCTGGCACGCGGCGCAGCGCCCCGCGGACCTCGAGCTCGAGGTCTCGCCCGGCGTGACCCTCGAGCGGCGCTGGACCGCGCTGCGCACGGTCGGTCTCTACGTCCCGCACGGTCTGGTCTCCTCGCTCGTCATGGGCGCGGTGCCGGCCCAGGTCGCCGGCGTCGAGCGGATCGTGGTGTGCACGCCGCCGCGCGGCGCCGAGGCGGTGGCCGCGACCGCCGCGATGCTGGGTCTGAGCGAGGTGTGGGCGGTGGGCGGTGCCCAAGCCATCGCCGCCCTGGCCTACGGCACGGCGACCATCGCGCCGGTCGACAAGATCATCGGTCCGGGCGGAGCCGCGGTGAACGCCGCGAAGCTCCTCGTGAGCCGCGACGTCGCCATCGACCTGCCGGCCGGTCCGAGCGAGGTCGTGGTCGTGGTCGACGACGGCGTCGACGAGGCGATCGTGGAGCAGGAGCTCGCCGCGCAGATGGAGCACGGTCCCGATTCGCGCGGGTACGTCGTGCGCGTCGGCGACGACCTGGACGCGGCGCTGGAACAGGTCGAGGGCTACGCCGCCGAGCACGTCGCCCTGCTCGGCCCGCGCGCGGAGAGCCTGGCTCGTCGCATCCGCAACGCCGGAGCGGTCTTCGTGGGCCGCTACGCCCCGGTGCCCGCGGGTGACTACGCGACCGGCGGCAACCACGTCCTGCCCACCGGGGGCTGGGCGCGTTCGAGCGGCGGTCTGGGTCTCGAGGCGTTCATGAAGCCGGTGACCATCCAGCGCGTCACGCGCGACGCGCTGACGCGCCTGGCCCCGACGATCGAGGCACTGGCGGCCTTCGAGGGCATGGTGGCGCACGGCGCCACGGCGCGGCGATGACGACGCCGGTCGCGCTCGACGCCTACCGCTGGCCCCCGTCCACCGAGGAGCTCGCCGCCCGGGCCGGGCTGGACCCGCGCGACATGATCCGCTTCGACGGCAACGTCGCCCCGGCGCCGCCGCCCAGCGCGCGCCCCGCGGCGCTGGCCCGCGCGCTGGCCGACGTCAACGAGTACGACCGGGGCCGCTACGAGCCGCTGCGCCGCGCGATCGCCGACCTGCACGGGGTCGGCCTCGACCAGATCGCGCTCGGCGCGGGCAGCGACGAGTTCATCGTCCTGCTGGCGCGGATCTTCGCCGCGGGCGCGACGGTGGCCACGGTGCCGGCGGTCTCGTATTCGATGTACCGCTACGCGGCGATCATGGCCGGGGCGACGATGGTCGACGACCCGGCGAGCGCCGACCTCGTGTACGTGTGCCGGCCCAACAACCCAACCGGCGAGCTGCCCGACGTGCCGCGCGTGGCGGGCCGCCTGGTCATCGACGAGGCCTACGCGCAGTACGCCGGGGTCGACGCCCTGGACCGCGTCAGCGACGGGGCGATCGTGCTGCGCACCTTCTCCAAGGCGTACGGACTGGCCGGCGCGCGCGTCGGGTACTGCGTCGCCACCCCCGACCTGATCGAGGTGATCTCGTCGCGGCAGGCCCCCCTCGCGGTCTCGTCGATCTCGGCCGCCCTGGCGCTGGCCGCGCTGGCCGCGCCGCCGTCCCTGGAGGGCCAGATCGCCGAGCGCGAGCGGCTGGCGCGCGAGATGACCGAGCTCGGGCTCGCGCCGCTGCCCTCGTCCACCAACTTCCTCTACGTCCCGATGGCTGACGCCGCGTCGTACGTGCAGCGACTGCTGCCCTACGGCATGGTGCTGCGCGCCTACGAGGGGGGGCTGCGCGTGAGCGTGCGCGACGAGCTGGACAACGACGCGCTGATCGGCGCGCTGCGCACCGAGCTGCGCGGCGAGGCGCTGGCGCCGGCGTACCTTCACCGGCGACGCGCGACCGCCGAGACGCGCCTCGACGTGCGCCTTCGCGTCCCGGGCGAGGGGCGCGTCCTGGTGGACACCGGCGAGGGCTTCTACGACCACATGCTCACCCAGCTCGCCTTTCACGCGGGGATGGACCTGCGCCTCGAGGGCGTCGGCGACCCCGAGACCGGCGAGCACCACATGGTCGAGGACACGATGCGGGCCTTCGGCGCGGCGCTCGACGAGGCGCTCGGCGACCGGCGCGGGCTGGCGCGCTACGGCGAGGCGCGCGTCCCGATGGATGAGGCCCTGGCCCACGCGGTGGTCGACCTCTCCGGGCGGGCGACGGCCGCGCTGGCGATCGACCCCGATCCGGGGATGGCGGCGCACGCCTTCGAATCGCTCGTCCAGACGGCGCGCATCACGTTGCACGTGACCGCGACCGGGAGCAACGCGCACCACGTGGCCGAGGCCGCGTTCAAGGCCGTCGGTCGCGCGATGGCCCAGGCGCTGGTGCGCGACGGGTCCGTCGTGCGCTCGACGAAGGGGTCACTGTGAGAGAGGTTGCGGTGGTCGACTACGGAGCTGGCAACACCCGCTCGGTTCGCGCGGCCCTGTCGAGGCTCGGCCTGGCGAGCCGCGTGTCCAGCGACGCGGCCACGTTGGAGGGCGCCGACCTCGTGGTTCTGCCGGGCGTTGGCTCGGCGCGCAGCGCCATGGCGCACCTGACGCGAACCGGCGGCGACGGCGCCCTGCGCCGCCGGTTCGCGGCTGGCGGTGCGCTGCTCGGGATCTGCCTCGGCTTGCAGCTCGCGGTCGAGTCGAGCGAGGAGGACGGGGGCGTCGCGGGTCTCGGACTGCTGAGCGGGTCGGTGCGGCGCCTCGTCGCTCCGCGCGTGCCGCGCATCGGCTGGGCCGTCGTCGAACCGTGGGGCGCGACGTACTTCTTCGCGCACTCCTACGCGGTCGTCTCACCCGACGTCGTCGCGACCTCCGAGGGGATCACCGCCGCGGTGGCGCGCGGGCCGTTCCTCGGTGTCCAGTTCCACCCCGAAAAGAGCGGGCCCGCGGGCCTGGCGTTCCTCGAGTCATGCCTCTCGCTCGCCTGATCCCGTGCCTGGACGTGGCTCACGGTCGCGTCGTCAAGGGCGTGAGCTTCGTCGGGCTGCGCGACGTGGGTGACCCGGTGGAGCTCGCCGCCTTCTACGCCGCCGGCGGGGCCGACGAACTCGTGCTGCTCGACATCGCGGCGACGCCCGAGGACGCGGCCACCATGACGTCGGTGGTCGAGCGGGTGGCCGACGTGGTGGACATCCCCTTCACCGTGGGAGGAGGCGTGCGCAGCGTCGACGACGCGGCGCGGATCATCGAATCGGGCGCGGACCGCGTGTCGCTCAACTCGGCGGCCCTCGCGGACCCGACGCTCATCACCGCGGTCGCCGGTCGATTCGGGCGCCAGGCCGTGGTCGTGGCGATCGACGCGGGCGAGGGCGTCGTGCACACGCACGGAGGCCGCGTGGCGACCGCGAGGGAGATCGTTGCCTGGGCCGTGGAGGCCGCGCAACGCGGAGCGGGAGAGATCCTGCTCACCTCGATTCGACAGGACGGGCAGCGCACCGGTTACGACCTCGTGCTGACCGCTGCGGTGCGCGACGCGGTGGACGTCCCGGTGATCGCGTCGGGCGGGGCGGGCTCGGCGCGCGACGTCGCCGACGCGCTCCGGGTCGCCGACGCGGCGCTCGTCGCATCGATCGTCCACGAGGACCCCGAGGGTCTGGCGCGACTGCGCGCCGAGGTCGAGGCGTGGGGCATCGCGTTGCGCGAGGTGGCGTCGTGAGCGGCGAGCTGCGCGCCGCGGTGGTCCAAGACGACGACACCGGTCGGGTCCTGATGCTGGGCTGGATGGACGACGAAGCCCTGGCCCTCACCCGCGAGACCGGCGTCGTGCACTTCTACTCGCGGTCGCGCCAGCGACTCTGGCGCAAGGGTGAGACGTCCGGGAACTCGCTGCGCGTCGTCGAGGTCGTGCCCGACTGCGACGACGACGCCGTCCTGGTGCGCGCGAGGCCCGACGGTCCGACCTGTCACGACGGTGCGACTTCGTGCTTCACGCCGTGGCTCTGGCGAAAGATCCTGCGCCGCGAGGTCGAGCGGGCCGATGGTTCCTACGTGGTGGCACAGCTGCACGGAGGCCCGCCCCTCCTCGCGCGCAAGGTGGGCGAGGAGGCGACGGAGCTCGTGGTCGCGGCACTCGCCGAGGGCGACGAGCAGGTCGTGAGCGAGGCCGCGGACCTGTGGTTCCACGTGCTGCTCCTGCTCAAGAGCCGCGGGCTCGACCCCGCGGCGGTGGAGGACGAGCTGCGCCGGCGCGAGCGCTGAGCGCCGACGCCGCACACGAGGTCGCCTAGCCTGGTCTGGTCGGCGAAGGGGCGGCCGCGTCGCGACTGGGCTTCACCACGGCCGTCGGGCCGGGCCGGTCCCGGGCCCGATGAGCCCTAGACAAGGAGACGCGGCGTGATTGGCACGACGGTTTCGACCAGCGTCGTGGTCCTCGTGGGCGCGGTGTACCTGGCGTGCGCCGTCGAGATGGTCGAAGCGCTCACGATCGTGCTGGCGGTCGGCCACACGCGCGGGTGGCGGTCGGCCCTCGAGGGCACCGGCGCCGCCCTGGCGCTGCTGGCCGCCCTGGTCGCGGGGTTCGGACCGGCGCTGGTGCACGTGCCCATCAACGCGCTGCGCCTGGTGGTGGGCACCGTGCTGCTGATCTTCGGCATGCAGTGGTTGCGCAAGGCGATCCTGAGGGCCGGCGGGCTCAAGGCGCGCCACGACGAGGACGAGGCGTACCGCGAGGCCGTCGAACGCCTCGAAGCCGTCGCCACCAGCCCGGACCGCGATCGCATCGCCTTCGTCATGGCCTTCAAGGGCGTGTTCCTCGAGGGTCTCGAGGTCGTGATCGCGGTGCTGACCTTGGGCACGTCGGCGCACCGCCTGGGACTCGCGGTCGTCGTCGCCGGCGTCGCCGTGGTCTCGGTGGGCGTCGTCGGCGTCGCGGTCGCCCGCCAGCTCTCGCGCGTGCCCGAGAACGCGATGAAGATGGGAGTGGGCGTGATGCTCGTGAGCTTCGGGACGTTCTGGTCGGGCGAGGGGCTGCACGTGAGGTGGCCGGGCAACGACGCGATGCTGCTCGTCTTCGTCGGCGGCTACCTCGTGGTGGCGTGGCTCCTCGTGGCCCTGGTGCGACGTGACGCTCCCGCCCCGAGCGCGCAGGTGCCGGCGTGAACCAGCGGCCCCTCCTCGTGCGCCTGATCACGGGGTTCGCGATGTTCTGGTGGGACTTCCTCGTCGGCGACACACCCGAGCTGTTTGTTGCGTCGCTCGTGACGATTGGCGTCATCGCCCTCGTGAGCATCACCGGGCACGCCAACGCCGCCGCGGTCGTCCTCCTGCCGGTGCTGGCCGTGTCCTCGCTGTGCGTGTCGGTGCTGCGGGCGCGGCGCGCGGCTCGTCACCCCTCGCCGCGCCGAGCACGCTGAGATCACCACCGGCGCCGCGCGCCGATCGTGCGGCGACCAACGTTACGAACGCGTGAAGGATTGGCGTGCGCGCGCCTTCCGACGTCCCTTTCGTCGAGGGGCGCCGTAGCCTCGAGTGGTGATGCATCTCGCGCGCCGAGCTGCCGTGGTAGCCCTGATTCTCACCGCCGTGGCGGTGGCCCCGCCGGCGGGGTCGACGACCGCGACGCCCGGCAACCTGGCCTGCGCCGAGGCGGTCGCGACCAAGTGGTCGCTGCCGGCCCTGGCCGCCGAGACCGTGGTGGTGCCGGTGGACGCGTCCTCGATCGTCACGATGGTGCCCGCGGCGCGCGACGGATTCGGCGGCCTCATCCTCTTTGGCACCAGTGCGCCCCTGACGTTGGCGGCGTCGCTCAGCGTTGTCCAGGCGGCCTCGGCGAACGGGTACCCGCTGCTCGTGATGACCGACGAGGAGGGTGGCGGCGTCTGGCGACTCGCCAACCTGGTCCCGGGGATCCCGTGGGCCCAGACCATGGGCCGCACGCTCACCCCCGACCAGATCACCACCCTCGCCCGGCGCGTGGGAACCGACCTGACCCGGCTGGGCGTGACCGTCGACCTGGCGCCGGTGCTCGACGTGGACGGGCGCGCGGTCGTGCCGGGGCCGAAGAACCCCGACGGGTTCCGGTCCTTCGGCGGGTCCCCGGCGGTCGTCGCCGCTGACGGCACCGCCTTCCTGCAGGGACTGAGCTCGGCCTCGGTGACCGCCGTGGTGAAGCACTTCCCGGGACTGGGCGGGACCAACGTGAACACCGACGTGGCGCCCGCCAGGACCAAGCCGTGGGCCGTGCTGCAACGCACGGGCCTGGTGCCGTTCAAGCGCGCGATCGCGGCGGGCGCCCCCGCGGTCATGCTCTCCAACGCCTCGATCCCGGGCTTAACCGCGTTGCCCGCGACGATCTCGCCGGCCGCGATCCACGCGCTGCGCGCGACGCTCGGTTTCTCCGGGCTGATCGTGACCGATTCGCTCAGCGCCGGGGCGCTGAGCGCGCGCCACATCTCGGTGACCCAGGCCGCGGTGGACGCGCTGCGCGCCGGCGCCGACGAGATCCTCTTCGGAGTCCCGTCGGCGCCGGCGACATCGCTCACGCTCGCCCTCCAGGTGCGTGCGGCGATCGTGGCGGCGGTCGTGCACAAGACGCTGGCGCGCGCCACGCTGGTCGCGGCGGCCGCGGAGGTGCTCAACGTGCGCAACAACCTCTGCGCGACGACCACTTCCTAAAGGTAGTGGGGCGGCACCTCATGGGTGTCGCGTCGCGCGCGGCGAAGCTCGTCGGCGAGTCGGGCGATCTCCTCGCGCAGCGCGGCGACCAGGCTCAGCAGTTCCTCGCGCGTGAGGTCGTCGTCGCCCATCCGTCCAGCGTGTCACAGCCTCGCGCGAGCGACGCGATCAGGGGAAGAGTCCGCGGAACTCCGTGGCCTCGGCGATGCGCTCGACGCCCACCGCCAGGGCCGTCTCGCGTAGTGAGACCTCCAGCTCCTTGTGGCGGGTCCACACGTAGTTGAAGGCCTCGTGCATCGTCTTCTCCAGGCGCTGCTGGAAGAGCTCGCGCTCCCACATGTAGCCCTGGAGGTCCTGGGCCCACTCGAAGTAGGAGGCCACGACGCCGCCGGCGTTGGCCAGCACGTCGGGCACCGAGCGGATGCCGCGATCGTGCAGGATCTGGGCGCCCTCGCCGGTGGTCGGTCCGTTCGCGGCCTCCACCACGATCGTCGCGGTCAGCGTCTCGGCGACCTCGGCGGTGATGACGCCGCCGAGGGCGGCGGGGATCGCGATGTCGCTGGGCAGGGTGAAGAGCTCCTCCGGCGAAATCTCGGTCGAGCCGGGGAAACCGGCCACCGAGCCGGTCTCTTCGACGTGCTCGGCCAGGCGCAGGTGGTTGATCCCGTCGGGCACGTGGATGGTGCCCTTGATGTCGCCCACGCCGACCACCTTCATGCCGCGGTCGCTCAGCAGCTTGACGAGGGGAGCGCCCACCTTGCCGTAGCCCTGGATGACCACGCGCTGCTCGTTGGCCAGTCGACCGAGGCGCTGGAGGATGGCGGTCGTGCAGATGGTGACGCCCAGCGAGGTGGCGCCGGCGTGCCCGACCGTCCCGCCGATGGCCAGGGGCTTGCCGGTGACGACGCCGGGCGAGCTGTGCCCGTGCAGCATCGTGATCGTGTCCATGATCCAGCTCATGATCTGGGGGTCGGTGTTGATGTCGGGCGCCGGGATATCGCGGTCCGGTCCGATGGCCGGTGCGATGGCGAAGGCGTAGCGGCGAGTGAGGCGCTCGAGCTCGGCGTGACTCAGGCGCGACGGGTCGACGGCGACGCCGCCCTTGGCTCCGCCGTAGGGAATGTTGACCACGGCGCACTTGATCGACATGTCGGCGGCCAGCGCGGCGATCTCGTCGACGTTCACGCTCGGGTGGAAGCGGATGCCGCCCTTTCCGGGGCCGCGCGCGGTGTCGTGCTGGATGCGCCAGCCCGTGAACATCTCGATCTCGCCCGAGTCCAGGCGCACCGGGATCGAGATCTCCAGGATGCGCTCGGGCGCGATGATGCGCTTGATCAGACCCTCGTCGAGCTTGAGGAGCCGCCCGGCCCTTTCGATGAGCGACGTGACGTGCAGCCACGGATTGAAGTCGGGGTGTGGCGCCTCATTGGGACGTGTGACCACGTTGTCACCAGCCTTAACTGCTTATGGGGGCAAGACGCCCCACTCCAGCGTAGGGCAGTGCGACTAGGGGATTGTGTCACGAGTTGGCTCGTCGGATACTGTGAGCCGACGGTCGAAAGGGTGACGTGAAGATCTCCACGATGCTCGGCTACGCCGGGGGCTTCCGCCAGGCCGCGCGCGACGTCGCCGACATGGAGCACGCGGGTCTCGACCTCGTGTGGGTCGCCGAGGCCTACGGCTTCGACAGCCCGTCGCTGATGGGCTACCTCGCGGCGCTCACCGAGCGCGTCGAGATCGGCGCGGCCATCCTGCCCATCTACACGCGCACCCCCACGCTCATCGCCATGACCGCGGCGGGCCTCGACGCGCTCTCCGAGGGCCGCTTCCACCTGGGCCTGGGGGCCTCGGGCCCCCAGGTGATCGAGGGCTTCCACGGCGTCGCCTACACCAATCCCCTCGGGCGCACCCGCGAGATCGTCGAGATCTGCCGGGACGTGTGGCGCCGCGAGGCCCCCCTCGTGCACGCCGGTCGCAACTTCACCCTGCCGCTGCCCGCCGACCAGGGCACCGGCCTGGGCAAGCCCCTCAAGATCATCGCGCACCCGGTGCGCAGCTCGATCCCGGTGTGGATCGCCTCGCTGGGCGAGAAGAACGTCGAGCTCACCGCCGAGATCGCCGACGGCTGGATCCCGATCCTGTTCATCCCCGAGCGCGCGGGCGAGGTCTGGGGAGGCGCCCTGGCCGCGGGTCGCGCGCGCCGGTCGCCCGACCTGGGCGAGCTGATGATCACGGCCGGCGGGTTGCTCGCGATCGGCGAGGGCGAGGAGGTCGTGAGGCTGCGCGAGCTCCAGCGTTCGATGGTCGCGCTCTACGTCGGCGGCATGGGCGCGAAGGGCAAGAACTTCTACAACGAGCTCGCGGTGCGCTACGGCTACGGCGCCGAGGCGGCGCTGTGCCAGGACCTCTACCTGGCCGGCAAGAAGAAGGAGGCCGAGGCCGCGGTGCCCGAGGAGTTCCTCGAGCTCACCACGCTGTGCGGCCCGCGCGGCTACGTCGCCGAGCGCATCGCCGCCTTCAGGGCCGCGGGCGTCACCCACCTCCAGGTCCACCCGATCCCGCTCGAGGGCCAGACCAACGCCTCGCTGATCGAGACGGTGCGCGAGCTGGTCTAGTCCGGCTCGGAGCCGCGGGTCGCGTCGCGCCCGCCCGACGCCAGCCACGCCGCGTGCATCGTGGCGTAGGCCCCGCTGCGCGCGATGAGCTGCGCGGGGGTGCCGACCTCGACCACGGTGCCCCCGTCGATGACCGCGATGCGGTCGGCGCGCTGGGCCGTGGTGAGCCGGTGGGCGATGAGGATGGCCGAGCGGCCCTCGAGGATCGCGTCGAGCGCGCGCTCGATCACCGTCTCGCTGCGCAGGTCGAGCGAGGACGTCGCCTCATCGAGGATCAGCACGCGCGGGCGCGCCAGGAACGCGCGAGCCAGGGCCAGCAGCTGGCGCTCGCCGGTCGAGAGGGTCTGGCCTCGCTCGTGGACCGGCGTGTCGAGCCCCTGGGGCAGACGTTCGATCAACTCGCGCAGGCCCACGACGTCGATGGCCTCGTCGATCTCGGCGTCGGTGGCCTCGGGGCGCCCGAAGCGCAGGTTGGAGCGCACCGAGCCCGCGAAGAGGAACGGCTCCTGGGGCACCACGCCCAGTTGCGAGCGCAGCGAGCGCAGGGTCACGCTGCGCGCGTCCACGCCGTCGAGCAGCACGCGGCCCGCCGTGGGGTCGTAGAAGCGGTTGGCGAGCTTGGCCATCGTCGACTTGCCCGCGCCGGTGGGGCCCACGAAGGCGACCGACTCGCCCGGCGCGATCTCGAGGTCGACGTCGGAGAGCACGTCGGGCCCCGGCCCGTAGGCGAAGCTAACGTGCTCGAAGGTGATGCGGCCCTCGAGGGGCGCCAGCACCGCGGCGTCGTCGGCCTCGTCGACGTTGGGCGCGGTCTCGAGGAGCTCGCGCAGCCGCGTGATCGACGAGCGGCCCTGCTGGAGCGCGTTGTACTGCTGGACCAGCAGCTGGATGGGGGCGAAGAAGCGGTTGAGGTACAAGAAGAAGGCCACGAGCGCGCCGATGCTCAGCTGGTGGTGCAGGACCTCGTCGCCGCCGATGCCCAGCAGCAGGCCCTGGCCCAGGATGCCGATCGTGACCGTGGCCGGCCCGTAGATCGAGTTGACGCGACCGGTGTAGATGTTGGCGTCGCGGTACGCGCCCACGACGTGACGGTGGTTGACGATGTTGCGCCGTTGGCGGTTGTGCGCCGTGACGACGCGGATGCCGTAGAGCGACTCGGAGAGGTCCGCCAGCACCGTGGCGATGCGGTCGCGGCTGAGCAGGTAGCCCCGCTCCGACGCCCGGTGGAACCAGATGGAGAAGACGAAGAGCAGCGGCACGACGAGCAGGACGGTCCAGGCGGCCAGGGCGACGTTGGTGGCGAAGAGGATCACGGTGATGACGATCATCGTGAGGCCCTGGAGGGCGAACTGGCTGACGCCGTCCTGGACCAGCTGCTGGAGGTTCTCGATGTCGCTGGTCATGCGGCTCATGAGGACGCCCGCCTTCTCCTCGGTGTAGAAGTCGAGGCCGAGGCGCTGGAGGTGGGTGAAGACCCGGATGCGCAGGTCGTGCATCACCCGCGACGCGAGGGACCCGGTGACGTTGACCTG
>DAIOGY010000011.1:0-15539 GCA_036745005.1 Acidimicrobiales bacterium
ACCAACGGGCCCAACGCCCTCGGCGGCTTCACGGTGAACCAGCAGGCCTCGATCTACGGGTTGGCCGGCGCGTGGGCCAAGGGTGACACCGGCGTGGGCCAGACCATCGGCATCTACGAGCTGGCCCCCTACTCGACCGGCGACGTCAACACCTTCTTCTCGTGCTACTCGATCAGCCCGAACGTCGCGAACGTGCTCGTGGACGGCGGGTCCCAGAGCCCCAACGACCTCGAGCCGACCTTCGACGTCGAAGAGGCGGCGTCGCTGGCGCCGGGTGCCGCGATCAAGGTGTACATCGGACCCAACAACGCCGCGGGACCGACCGACGTCCTGCTGCGCATCGCCGATGACGACGTGGCGACCATCGTGTCGACCTCGTGGGGGTCATGCGAGTCCGACCCCACCAACGACCCGACGGCCGAACAGCCCATCTTCGAGCAGATGGCCGCTCAGGGCCAGTCGGTCCTGGCCGCGGCGGGCGACGCCGGGTCCTCGGACTGCAGCGGCATCACCAACAACAATCCCGCCGTCGACGACCCGGCGAGCCAGCCCTACGTCACCGGGGTCGGCGGCCTGAGCGTGACGAGCATCAACCCGCTGGTCCAATCGGTGTGGAACGACGGCATCGGATCGAACGGCGGGGCCGGGGGCGGGGGGGCGTCGGCCCTCTGGTCGCGCCCGAGCTGGCAGAACGCACCGGGCGTCGCCGCGGCCGCGACGATGCGCATGGTGCCCGACCTGTCGGTGATGGGCGACCCCTCGACCGGCTTCATCGACTACTTCACCGGGAATCCGGACGGGTCCTGCGGGGGCATCTGCGACCTCGCGTGGTCCGCCATCGGAGGTACGTCGGTCGGCCCGCCGCTGGTGAGCGCGATGGTGGCCGTCGCCGCGCAGACCTGCGCGGTCGGGCGGCTGGGCTTCCTCAATCCCACGCTCTACGCGATGGCCAGCCGGGGCACCGGCTTCGTCGACGTGACGACGGGTTCCAACGACCTCTACGGTGTGGGCGTCTACAGCGCCGGGCCCGGCTACGACATGGCGTCGGGCCTGGGCAGTCCCGACCCCGCGACCTTCATCCCCGACCTGTGCCCGGTGGCGCTGGACGTGACGAACTCCTCGATGACGCCGTCGTCAACCACGGCCACCGTGGCGAGCCCGGTCACGATCACCTTGCACGCGCGTGACGCCAGGGGCAACGCCCTGGCCGGCGCGGTCATCCACTTCAACGCGGCGGGCGCCACCGGCGCACTCGAGTTCGACGCCCAGCCCGCCTCGGCGATCGTCGGCGGCGGCGCCGCCTACGACGTGACCACCGACGCCACGGGCAACGCCGAGGTCTCGCTGACGTCGTCGGTGGCCGGAGTCGTGAAGACCACGGCGAGCTACGGCACGGCGACGCTGTCGACGACGGTGACCTTCACGGCGATCGCCACGTTGCCGCCGGGGCGCGCGTCGATCGCCCGTCTGGTCGCCCGGGCGGGCGGCTTCACGCTGGTGGCGCGCGCGCCCGCGTCCAGCGGCAGCGGGGCGCTCACGGCGTACCAGTACTCGATCAACCACGCCCAGACGTGGGTGCGCTTCTCGGCCGCGACGCGCACGGCGAACGTCACGCGCCTGGCGCACGCGCGGGTCTATCACGTGATCGTGCGCGCGCTCAACGCCTTCGGCGCGGGCGCGGCCAGCGCGCCGGCGAGCGTGAGGACGCGCTAGCGCGTGCGCGAGAACGAGCCCGACGCGGGCTCGACCGTAGACTGGATCGGGGTGGACCGAGCGGCGAGGGGACATCCGCAGTGAGAGCAGAGACGTGCGACGAGTAGTCCTGGTGTCGGCGGTGGTGGTGGCCTCGCTCGTCGGGGCGCCCCTGTCGCGCGCCGCGACCTCCTCGCCGTCGGGGCTGCCCCTGTACCAGTTCGTGAACTCCGGCTCCGGCGTCCTGCCCTGGAACGCCACGTCGCTCGAGACCGCGCTCAATGACACCACGATGCTGGGGGGCCCGCACTCGGCCAGCGACGCGACCGAGGGCGTGCTGGCCTACCGCACGACCACGTCGCACGTGGCGCTCTACGCCCAGCCGGCGAGCGGGCCGAGCACGTGGACCGACCTCTCGGCCCTGGCCGCGGCGCCGACGCCCGCCGCCGACCCGGTGCCCTTCTTCGACCCGTCGGGCCACGTCGACGTGATCTACGTCGACTCGATCGGCGAGCTCGTCGTGATGAGCGCCAACGACCCGCTCGGCCCCTACTGGTCGCACACGCGACGCATGACGCCGTGGCGCGGCGAGGTCAGCGTGAACCTGAGCGCGCTCACCGGGGTGAAGTTCGCCAACGGCCTGGCGAGCGTCAGCGTCTCGGGAGCCGACGCGGTCGTCGCCGCGCGCACCGTGACCAACTCGATCGAGGTGATGGACCTCGCGTGGACGTCGGGCGGTGCGGTCCCCTACCTCAGTGCGCCGGCCGCCAACATCACGACGGTCACCGCCACGGGCACGGCGACCAGTGACCCGGTCGTCCTGGGGACGTCGGTGCCCGAGGTCGTGACCACGACGCTGACGGGTGACCTGGAGCTCTACGCCGAGACCGGGCCGGCGACGAGCCCGTGGGTGGTGACCGACATCTCGAAGCTGACGACCGGGCCCAAGGTCGTCGGGCCCCTGGCCAACGCGGCCACCTCGAGCGAGGTCTACGTGGCCGCCCTCAGCGGCAACGGCACCGTCGACCTGTTCGACGCGTCGGTGGGCGTCGTGTCGCCGCCGGCGACCACCACGACCTCGACGCCGCCCCCGCCCACGACGAGCACCACTCTGCCGGCCACGTCGACCGGCGTCGTGGGACCCTGGGGCTATCGCAACCTGACCACGAACGCGCCGGGCGCGCCGCCCCTCGGGGGCTCGCTCTTCGTCGCGGCCACGCCGGCCGAGGTGGTCGTGGCCGGCCAGGCCAATGACTGGGGGGACCTCTTCGCGTTCTCCAACACCGGCGCCGGCGGCGCCTGGGTGGCGACCGACGTCTCGGTCACTGCGGGCAGCGCCGCGCGCACCGTGGGCACGGTGGTCACCGGCTTCGCCCTGGGTTCGGCGCTGGACCTCTTCGCCGCGGGCATCGCCTCCCCGCCGCCCCAGGGCGTCGGGGTCTACGCGATCCCCTCGGCCAAGTGGACTCAGGCGGTCACCGACGGCTGGCCGATCCTGAGCGAGACCGGCGCGCTGGGCACGATGGCCACACCCTGGGTCGGGTTCACCAGCGCCGCCAGCGTCACGACGTCGCCCGACTTCCTGATGGGCCAGAGCATCTACAACGCCCACAAGCGCGTGACCTGGCTCTCCTTCTGGACGGTCAGCGGGCCGGTGAAGTCCGAGGCCCGCAAGGCGTCGACGTACTACAGCCACGGCTTCGCCGCCGGGGTGTGGGTGGCCACCCAGATCGACCAGTACCGAGGTCTGGGCGTCGGGCTCAAGCCGGACTGGGTGATCTTCGACCCGGAGGGCTACCCCGACAACCATTCGGGGCTCGACGCGCCCGGCGGCTCCACGCCCGGGACCCTCGCGCTCTACGCCACCTACTGGTCGGCCATGCTCTCGGGCTGGCAGCAGGGCATCAACTCGGTGGACCCGACCCTCAACGCCGCGGTCTACGCGAACCAGAGCGAATACCGCAACTACCAGCTCTCCTCGAGCCCCCTGCCGGTCTTCGAGGCGGTGGCCTTCGGCGGCGGCGGGCCGATCCCGGTCGCCGGGGCCAGCGGGTCGAACGTGCGCGGCTTCATCGCCTTCCTCGCCCAGTGCACGCCGACCTCGACGCTGGCCAACGAGGAGTCCACGCTGCTCAACCCGCCGTGGGCCGGACAGTTCAACACGCTCCAGTTCAACTCCGGCGTCTACTGCGCGCCGGCCCCGGCGTAGGGTGAGGACGTGAGTGACGAGACCGGCGCCCCGCCGCCGCCCGACTTCAAGGAGCGCCTCAAGCAGCTGACCCAGCCGCTGCTGGACTCGATCGACGCGCGGGTGAAGAAGCAGGTCGACCAGCGCGTCGACGAGGCGCTCGACGAGCGGATCGCCGCCGCCCTGGCCGACCGCCTGGCGGTGCTCGAGCGAGCGATCGCCGACCTGGACCGGGCAGTGAAGGAGTTGCGCGACCGCGACCCGGGACCCGCCGCGTGAACTAACTTCTCGCACGTGGTGACGCTGCGCGAGATGACCCCCGACGACGTGGCCGTCGTCGTGCCGCGCATCATGGAGGGCTACATCGCGGACCGGATCGCCGCGGGCGAGGACCCCGAGGGCGCTCGCACCGCCTCGCTGGCCCAGCAAGCGGTGCTCTTTCCCGGCGGGCGGCCCGCCGCGGGCCAGCACATGATGCACGTGGTCGACGCGGACGAGGTGGTGGGGCTGCTCTGGATGGGCCGGCCCATGTCGGGGCCGGCGTCGACGTGGTTCGTCTTCTTCGTCGAGGTCGACGAGGCCCACCGGGGCCGCGGCTACGGCCGCGCCACCATGGAGGCCGCCGAGGCCTGGACGCGCGAGCGCGGCGGAACCCGGGTCGGGCTCAACGTCTTCGGCCCCAACGTCGTCGCGCGCTCGCTCTACGACTCGCTGGGCTACCAGGTGATGGCGACGGCGATGTTCAAGGACCTCGCCACTTAGTCAGTCGCCGCGCCGCGAACGCCAGGCCGAGCGACGCTCGCGGTCGCGTCGCAGCACGAAGCGAACCGTGAGCGCCACCAGCACCACCATGGCCGCGACGAAGAACGTGAAGACAACGTAGAAGGCGGCGTCGGCGCCGAGGAGCACGCCGCCAACCTACTCGTGTGACAGCGCGGCGCCAGACTGGATCGTGACCGCGACGACCCTCTCACCGGACTCGGTGCTCGACGCGCTGCGCGGCGAGCGCGCCGCCCGGCCGGCCCCCGACACGACCTCCGCGGCCCGGCGCCGGGCCGAACTCGAGCTCGGGGTGTCCGAGATCCTCGGCGAGGCCGTCCCCGGCACACCCGTCATCATCTACGCGTCGTCCCTGCGCGCCAGCCCGCGCACGCGGGACCTTCACGACAGCGCGCGAGGCCGCGTGCGCGGCACCCTGGTGAGCCTGCTGCTGCGCCTGCACGCGGTGGGCGCCGACGTCGGCGATCCCTTCGACGACGCGATCTGCGCCTGGCGCGCCGAGGGGCCCGCCCCCGAGCTCCTGGGCCTCGTCGAGGCCCTCGATCCCGACGAACGCGCCCGCCTGGCCACCGACGTCACGGCCCACTACGTCACCTTGACCCGAGCGCTCGGCGAGGTGCCCGCCGGTTGGGCCGCGCGCACCGCGCAGCGCGCGTCGTTGCGCCTCGGGGCCGGCCGGGTGCTGGCGCGCGACACGGTCGACCTGGTCGTCGGCTCGAGCGGCGACGACGTCGCGACCGTGGCACTGCTCGACGTGACCACCGCCCCGCTGGGCGAGGGGGCCGAGCGCGCGCTGCGCTACCACGCCCTGGTCGAGACCCTGCGCACCTCGGTCGTGCCGCGGCGCAGCGCGATGCTGTCGACGGCGACCGGGGAGTTCTGGGTGCGCGACGTCGACGCCGACCTCCTCGAGCGCTCGGTGCACGACGTGCTGGGTACGCTGCACGAGCTGTGGCGCGCCCGATGAGCGAGCTCGTCGTCGAGCCCTACGACCGCGGCTCGATCGCCCGCCTGGTCGAGAGCGCGCCGCCCGCGGCGGCGACGCTCACCGACGACCACCGTCGCTCCCTGGCCGCGCGCTTTCGCGCGGTGCCCGACACCGCGCACCGCCGCATCGACGCGTGGACCGTGGAGAGCGCCGGGCGCGCCCCGCTGGGCTTCGCGTGGACCCCCGCGGCGGCGCGCCGGACCGTGGCGACCGCCGCGCTGCGCCGCGTCGTCGGGTGCCCGGGGACGCCGCTGCGCGACGCGGTGCGCGACGCGCTCGATGATCAGGTGGCTCGCGCGCGCACCGGCCAGACCCGGCCCGGATCGCTGGGCACGTGGCTCGACGCCGCCGGCGCGCCGGTGCGCGCGCTGGTGGTCGCCGAGGCGATCGGGTGGGCGGGCGCGACCCTCGAGGCCGCTCGTCGCGCGCCCGGACCGTGGACGGTGCCGGCCAGCGACGCCTACTACGACGTCGCGGGGGCCCGCACGACCCTGCGGGGCCGACGCGACCTGGAGTTCGCCCGCGAGGGGGGGCGGGTGATCGTGCGTCTGCGCGCCGGGTCCCCGGGAGCCAGCGCGGGCGCGGGTCTGCGCTGCGACCTGGTGGTGGCGGCGCTGGCCGACGCGGGCGGTGTCGCGCCCACGCGGCTGGTGGGCCTGTGGCCCGAGGCCGGCGTGGCGCTGGGCGTCGACGGATCGATGGAGGACCTGCGCGCCGGCGCGCGCGACCTCGTGAGGGCCGCGCTGGCCACGCGTCGACGCCGCCTCGTGCTCGCCGCCTGAGGGCCCGCGGCGCGACCACTAGCGTGGTTCAGTCATGAAAAGCCGCGCCACGCTCCGCAACATCGCCATCATCGCCCACGTCGACCACGGCAAGACGACCCTGGTGGACATGATGCTGCGCCAGACCGGCTCGTTCACCGACCACGAGGAGCTCACCGACCGGGTCATGGACTCGGGCGACCTGGAGAGGGAAAAGGGCATCACGATTCTCGCCAAGAACACCGCGGTGCGCTGGAACGGCCTCACGATCAACATCATCGACACGCCGGGCCACGCCGACTTCGGCGGCGAGGTCGAGCGCGGCCTGGCCATGGTCGACGCGGTGCTCCTGCTCGTCGACGCCGCCGAGGGTCCCCTCCCCCAGACGCGCTTCGTGCTGCGCAAGACCCTCGAGGCCCACCTGCCCGTGATCCTCGTGGTCAACAAGGTCGACCGGCCCGACGCCCGGGTCGCCGAGGTCGTCCACGAGGTGGAGAACCTCTTCCTCGACCTCGACGCCGACGAGCACCAGATCGCCTTTCCCATCCTCTACGCCAGCGCGCGCCAGGGCTGGGCCTCCAAGGACCCGGCGACCACCTCGGGTGACCTGACGCCGCTGTTTCGCACCATCCAGGAGTACGTCCCGGCGCCGGTGTACGACGAGGGCCACGGGCTCCAGGCCCTCGTGTGCAACCTCGACGCCTCGCCCTACCTCGGGCGCCTCGCCCTGTGCCGGGTGGTCAACGGATCACTCGAACGCGGCCAACGCGTCGCGTGGTGCCGGCGCGACGGCTCGGTCGAGCACGCCAAGGTCACCGAGCTCTTCATCACCGAGGCGCTGGATCGCGTCCCCGCCCAGAGCGCCGGGCCCGGCGACATCGTCGCGGTGGCGGGTTTCGAAGAGATCACCATCGGCGAGACCCTGGCGGACCCCGAGAACCCGATCCCCCTGACGCCGCTGCACATCGACGAGCCGAGCCTGTCGATGACCATCGGCATCAACACGTCGCCGCTGGCCGGCGCCGACGGCAAGCTCCTGACCGCGCGCATGGTCAAGGACCGCCTCGACCGCGAGCTGGTCGGCAACGTGTCGCTACGCGTGCTCGCCACCGAGCGGCCCGACGCCTGGGAGGTCCAGGGGCGCGGCGAGCTGCAGCTGGCCGTGCTCATCGAGACGATGCGCCGCGAGGGCTTCGAGCTCACCGTGGGCAAGCCCCAGGTGGTCACGCGCGTGGTCGACGGCCACGTCCACGAGCCGGTCGAGCTCGTGACGATCGACGCCCCCGACGAGTTCGTCGGCTCGATCACCACCCTGCTGGCCACGAGGAAGGGCACGATGGTCGACCTGGTGAACCACGGCACCGGCTGGGTCCGTCTCGAGTGGCGCGTCCCGGCCCGGGGCCTGGTCGGGATCCGCACCGAGTTCCTCACCGAGACCCGCGGCACCGGGGTCATGCACACGACCTCCGGCGGCTACGAGCCGTGGTTCGGCGAGATCCGCCCGCGCACGACCGGCGTGCTCGTCGCCGACCGCCGCGGCTACACGACCGCCCACGCGCTGATCGACCTCGAGCAGCGCGGCGAGCTCTTCGTCGGGCCCGGCGTCGAGGTCTACGAGGGGATGATCGTCGGGGAGAACACGCGCAGCGACGAGATGAACGTCAACCCGACCAAGGAGAAGAAGCTCACCAACATGCGCGCGTCGGGCAGCGACAACACCGAGCGCATCACGCCGCCGACCGTGTTCACACTCGAGCAGGCGCTCGAATTCATCGCCGAGGACGAGGCCGTGGAGGTGACGCCGAAGTCGGTGCGCCTGCGCAAGGTCGTGCTGGACCACTCCAATCGCCATCGCCTGCGGAAGAGGGCGGAGAGCGCCCAGTAAGGTCGTCCCCGGAGGGATGACAGAGCGGACGAATGTACCGGTCTTGAAAACCGGCGTGGGCTTGCCCACCGTGGGTTCGAATCCCACTCCCTCCGCTTCGAGGCAGCCGGGTCAGGTCCCTAGGTGAAGGTCTCGTTGCCGATCCTCGGACTGACCTCGGTCGTGTGTGTCGCTTGATGGCCGCCGACCAACCGGGCGGGTCGACGCTTGTTGACGACCATGTGCACAAGAAGGGACGAGGCATTCAGGGTGCGGTCTCAGCTCGGTGGTCCGACCTGACAGTTCTGCGACCATGCACTGGCCCTTCGTCACCTGACCGAGAATGGTTTCGAAGGTCCGACGAAACCGCATCGCTACCCGAACATCGCGGCCTCGGTTGCGGCTGATCCGGTGTTACCATCCGCATCTCTAGAGTTCTCGACGGAACTTCGTACGAAGGGGTGAACGATGGCCGAGAATCCAAGGCACATCATTGAAGGATCGTTGCACTCAGAGAACGGCGAAGGTGTTGTGCGCATGAAGGGACAGTTCGAAGGTCGTTGCGATGACGTATGGTCGGCGCTCACCGATCCCCAACGATTGGCCCGTTGGTATGGGAAGGTCGACGGCGACCTTCACGTTGGTGGCGTATTCACGGCCTTCGTCTTTGCGAGTGAGTGGGATGGCGAGGGAAGAATAGAAGAGTGTGTTCCTCGGCGGAGGTTAGAAGTGACGATGTGGGAACAAGAAGGCGCGCAACACGTGCTCAAAGCTGAACTATTCGACGAAAACGGCCCGACAACTCTTGCGCTTGAGGTCCGAGGTTTGCCCTTGGACCTGGTCTGGGCATTCGGCGCCGGATGGCAAGTGCATTTGGAGGACCTAGGGTCTCATCTTTCGGGACAGGGGAGTTTGAATCCACCGACCCGTTGGGACGAACTGGAATCGATCTATCGCGGAATGACGGTTGCTCCCCTTTAGCCATCGGCATCTCATTGACCACGCTCTCAGAAGGTCCATTTGTGCGGGCTCTGTTCCGCGGGCCGTCGTCAACGATCTCCGGCTGGCGACTGAGCGCGTGGGGATGCAGCACACGTAAGTAGATCCCTCGAGGTCTTCCTTTCTGCCGAGCGTTCTGCTCGGCACCACTGGAATACTCTGTGCCATGAGCGGTGCGCCTCGGACACTCGGCCACCGCGTTCTCGTCGACGGGATGATGGGGTCCGGGAAGAGCACGTTCGCCCGAGTGCTCGCGGCAAAGACCGGTTTGCCGCTGATTCACCTCGACGTCCACTACTGGAAGCCGGGCTGGGTGCGACCGTCGGACGACGAGTGGCGAGAACGACAACGCGCGCTGGTCGCTGGCGAAGCTTGGATCATCGACGGCAACTACAACGAGACGCTTGCCCTCCGGCTCGAACGAGCGGACACCGTGGTCTGTCTCGAAAGTCCTTGGTGGTTGTGCGCGGGTCGCGCATTCGTGCGCGGGCTTCGCAAGCCCGTTGGTGAGATGCCGGAGGGCTGCGAGGACTCCACGAGCCGACGCTTGCGCGACGAGTGGGGCGGCGTTGGGAGGATCTGGCGCAACCGCCGTTCAGAAACTGAGTACGCACGTTCCGAGATCTTGCGGCACGGTTCTCACACCACTCTTTACGTGCTCCGTTCGCGACGGGAGACGAGGGCGTTTCTCGATGCCGTCACCCGCTAAGAGCACCACCTTCGCCCGGCGCATGGTGCCGATCCAACCGCGGTCGCTATCACAGGTGGCTGCCACTGGTGTCGGAGGACCGACCCGCTCGCTCCGCCACCCGGGGTTCTGACAACTCTGTCAGACGGCGTGAGTCGGTTCCAACCCCGCCGGATGAGGATCACTCACTGGATGGATGTTGGCCACCATTCGGATGCCCACGAGCTCCAGCTCGTGTAGCCAGCCGGAGGCGGGTCGAGCTCGGCCGCCGATAGCTCGGTGTCGTCGGGAGGCACGAAGCGTCGCCGGTACTCGTCGAGGTCTTCATCGGAGATGAAGAAGGTCGTCTCGGGCTCCTCAGAAGCCCGGCGGTCACGCCATTGTCGCTGTTGGTCTTCGTCAATCTCGAGATAGACGAGCTCGCACGACGCCCCCGCCGCGGCTGCGAGGGAGCGGAGGGCGGTTCGCTCAACCTTGCTCCAGACACCGAAGTCCAAGACGACATCGATGCCGTGGCGCAGGGCACGAAGCGCCAGCCAGATGAAGCGGCCCTCGAGGACGTTACGCTTCCCGTCGGCGTCGTTGTCGTTGAACAGGGGAATCATCCACTCGTCGGGATTCAGCCTCAGGGCCCGATGTTCCTCCTCAATCTGCTTGGCCCGCGTGCTCTTCCCGGACGCTGGCAGACCGACCATGACGAACAATGTCGTGTTGTGGGTCTCACGTTCCCCATTATGTCCACGGGCTTCGGGGCATCGTTGCTCGGCACCGGCGAGATCCCCTGCCGGGGGTCCCGCGTGCACCTCCTCAGCCCGACGGCGGTGCCCAAGCTCGGTGAAGGTCGGCGACCGAGACCCGACGTGACAGGTCTGCTGCCAATCACTGGCGACTCGACCGCGGGAAACGGACCGAGTGGCTCTCAGTCAGGCTTTCCGAAGAAGTCTGACAGCGGCATCGGGGGCTGAACTCCGGACTTCCCCAAGGTCACCGGATGCACGACGATGGCGCCGCACCAATAGAAACCGTCTCCCGGGAGTGGAGTCACGACGTCAGGACTGCCTTCTCCCGGCATCCGCACCAACATCCGATACGACGTGATGCACCTCGTCGGCTGACCATTGGCGAGATGCACCGTCTCGTCTGTTCCGTAGATCCAGAATGAAGCGACGCCTCTCGGGGCCAGGGTCACCGTGGGGATCAGCCCCGCCTTCACACCGCCCGAGTCGTTGCCGTTGCCGCCACCGTTTCGAGAGTCCGCAACTTCGACCAGCAACGCATGCGAGTACTTCAAGTCCCCCGTCGCCAGACCGTAGACGCCGACAAACGACACGCGAACGTAGCCGTGAAGCGCGCACACCTTCCGGCTCACGTTGCGAATCCAGTACAGGTTGTTGACGTTGCCGGCCCCGACCCAGCTGTTGTACTCCGTCACGTGAACGGAAGAACTCTCACACGAAGAGACGGAACTCGCTGCCGCCGATATGTACAGGAGAGGCATGATTAGTCCTGCGGAAGCCAAGATCATGGCCTGAGCCACCAACCAGCGGCACTTCACCGAATGAGTCTGGCAGGCCGTGTGCGCCACGCGACGCCCGCCATCCGTTCCAGGATTCTGTCTGCTCGGTGGAGCGATGTTCGCGACGGTGGCCCGGCGCCGGACCGTCACCCTCGCGTGTCGATGCGGCGACGGATCGCCTCGACCCACTCGCGGGCGTCGCGGCGCGCGGCCACGACCTCGGCGCGGATCTCCCCGGCTTCCTCGCCCGTCACCGGATAGGAGCCGAGGAACTTCACGCTCGCCAGGTGTGCCTGGAGGTCGGCCAGGCAGTCCGCCACGAGATCGTCGGCGACGTGACCCTCGAACTCGATGACGAAGCAGTAGTCGCCGAGTCCGCGCTTGGTGGGCCGGCTCTCCAGCTTGGTCAGGTTGATGTCGCGCGCGGCGAAGCGCCCGAGGATGGCGTAGAGCGAGCCGGGGCGGTCGGCGTCCTGGAAGCAGACGATCGTGGTGCGATCGTGACCGGTGGGCGCGGCGACCACGTCGCGGCCGACCAGAACGAATCGCGTGGCGTTCTCCGGATGATCCTCGACGTCCGAGGCCAACGTCGCCAGGCCGAAGAGGCGACCCGCCAGGGCTGAACCCACGGCGGCCCACGGCTCGCTCGACTCGGCCACGCGGCGCGCGGCCTGGGAGGTCGAACCCGTCTGCTCGGTCGCGAGGCCCAAGCGACCGAGGTAACCGCGACACTGCGCGAGGGCGTGCACGTAGCTGACGACCGTCGTGACCTGATCGAGCGTCACGCCGGGTCGCGCGAGGAGATGGAGGTGAATCGGCAGAACCAACTCGTTCTCGACGACCAGGTCGTGGTCGAAGACCAGGCCGTCGATGGTCGCCGACACCGTTCCCTCGATCGCGTTCTCCAAGGGCACCAGGGCCCGATCGAGTGCGCCGTCGGCCACGTCCTGCAAGAGGTCGGCAATGGTGGCGACCGGCACGGGGTCGACGTCGCCGAGGGCCGCGACGGCGTCGTGCGAGAACGACCCCTCGGGTCCGAGATAGCCCACCCGCAACGGCGTCATCGGACGAGCCTACCGGGAGCCAAATGCCGCTCCCCTGGAACCGGAAGGTCTGGGCGTTGCCTACGATGGCCGGGGACCAAAATCGAAAGGTGGGTGCAATGGCGCACGCCATGTTTGAGTACGACGCCGCGTTCACCGATGCGGTCTTCGACTACTGCCGGAGCCGCCTGTCGATGTCGCCGGTGCCGCTCGACTTCGGCGGTCTCGCCAAGGTGCCCATCGCGGAACTCGCCGCGCAGATCAACGCGCAGGGCCACCCCCCGCGCGAGATCCTGGAGTTCTTCCGCGAGGAGTTGGCCCCGGCGGTGGTCTCGATCGACGCGCCTAACTTCCTCGCGTTCATCCCCAACGCCCCGACCAAGAACTCGCTGCTGTTCGACATGGTCGTGGCGTGCTCCGGCCTGAACGGCACGAGCTGGCTCGAGTCCGCCGGGGTGGTGGCCGCCGAGAACCAGGCGCTGGCGTTCCTCGCCCACCAGGCGGGCATGCCGGAGGGCTCGGGAGGGGCGTTCGTGTCCGGCGGGTCGATGGGCAACCTCTCGGGCCTCACGGTGGGCCGCGACGTCGGTCGCGTCCTACACCCGAAGGTTGACCCTGCGTCGGTGCGCTTCGCCCTGTCGAGCGACGCCCATTCCAGCGTCGGCAAGGCGCTGCACGTCATCGGGGTCCCGGAGTTCGCGGTGGCGACCGAGGATCACCGCTTCACCCGCGCCAACCTCGAGGCGGCGCTGGCCAACGATCCCGAGCGCGACAACGTGCTGGGCGTGGTCGCGACCGCCGGCACCACCAACGCCGGGATCGTCGACGACATCGAGGGGCTCGGCGAGTTCGCGCGCGAGAACGGGCTGTGGTTCCACGTCGACGGCGCCTACGGCGGCGCCGCGCTCTTCTCACCCACCCACCGGCACCTGCTCGAGGGGGCGCGACACGCCGACAGCTTCGTCGTTGACCCTCACAAGTGGCTCTTCGCGCCGCTGGACTGCGCCGCGCTCATCTACCGGAACCCGACCGTCGCGCGCAAGATTCTCGCCCAGCAGGCCAGCTACCTCGACGTGTTGCACATGGGCGACGACGAGCACTACGAGTGGAATCCGGCCGACTTCGCCCTGCACCTCTCCCGGCGCGCCCGCGGCCTGCCCTTCTGGTTCTCGCTGGTGACCAACGGCGTTCACGCCTACGAGACCGCCGTCCAGGCAGCGATCGACATGGCCGAGTTCGCCGCCCAGCTCATCAGGTCTCGTGACCACGTCGAGTTGGTCCGCGAGCCAACCCTGTCCATCGTCCTGCTGCGACGCCCGGGCTGGCCGGCGGAGCGGTACACGCAGTGGAGTCACCAACTGCTGCTGGACCAGATCGCCTTCGTCACGCCGACCAAGTGGGAGGGCGAGACGATCGCCCGTTTGGCGTTCCTGCACCCCAACACAACCCGTGAGACCGTGGAGGCGATCATCGACTCGATGCGCGACTGAGTCGGCGTCACGCCGGCGATCGGCGTCGCGACTCGCGTCCTGATCGCGGTGGACCTTGTTGACGCCGACCGCGCACGGCGAGCCGTGTGTGCGGACAAGGGTTAACGTCGCTATGTGAGTTGCACGCCAGAAAGGCGTCCTGAGTGGATTCCCTGAAGAGCTCGAGCTTCTTCGCTCGCTCGGTGGTGCGGTTGTTCCAGGAGGGCCAAGCCCTCGACGCGATCCCCATCGGGATCCTGGTGCAAGACCGTGAGGGAGACGTGATCGCCTTCAACGAGCAGACCCTCTCGCTCTTCGGGACGACGCACGAAGAGCTGCTGGCGCGAAAGCTCGGCGACCCCGAATGGGACACCGTCCGCGAGGACGGATCTGCGTTCCCCCTGGACGAACTTCCGGTCGTCATCACGATGACCACCGGCCAACCCTGCTCCGACGTGGTCATGGGCACGGAGAACTGGCGCCAGGCGCGTCGATGGGTCGTCACGAACACGAGCGCCGTCACGCTCGAGGACGGGTCGCGGGGCGTGATGTCCACGCTCGTCGACGTGACCTCCCAGGTCAACGGTCGTCGAACGCTGGAGCTGCTCTCACGAGTGAACCAGCACATCATGAGGGCCAGCGACGAGACGGACTGCCTGCACGCTCTCTGCGCCGCGCTCGTCGAGACCGGTGGCTACGCCCTGGCCTGGGTCGGCGAGAACGTCGGCGACGACGGCGGCGTCGAGATCCTCTGCGCCGAGGGCGAGACCGACTATCTCTTCCAGGAAATCGAGTCGTGGTGGGGATCCAAGGAGAGCGGACTCGGCCCGCCCGGCACGGCGATGCGCACCCGCGCGACCCAGGTGACCCAGGACCTGGCCCACACGGCGCGCTTCGTTCGGTGGCGGGAGCGAGCGGCCGAGTTCGGGCTCAAGTCGATGGTGTCACTCCCCGTGAAGTGGGGCGCCTCGCACGCGGCGCTCAGCGTCTATGACCGCAGCATCTTCACCTTCGATGCCGCCACCGTCGCCGGCCTCGAGGAGCTCGTGCGCGAGGCAGAGTTCGGTCTCGCCCACCTCCAATCGGTGAGCCAGCGAATGGCGGCGCTCGAGTCCAAGCGGGCGGCGGAAGAGGAGCTCGATCGCTCCGGCAACTGGTACCGCCAACTCCTGGCCCACTCCAGTGACCTGATCTTCGTCCTCGACGAGCAGCGACGCATCACCTACGCCAACCCCGCGGTCCTGGCCTACACCGGACTGGACGCCGAGGCGCTGACGGGCACCGTCGTCTTCGACCACCTACTGCACCCCGACGACCGCGACAGCGCCGCGGTCGCCGTCGCGAACGTGCTCGAGCAGCCTGGCCCCCATCCCCCCGGCCTGTATCGCGTTCGCGACCTCCACGGCGAGTGGCGCACCTTCGAGACGTTCGCCACCAACAGCCTGGACGACCCGGTCGTGGGCGGCGTCGTGATCAACGAGGCGATCAGCGCCACGTTCAACGACCGGGTCTACCCCGGTGGTCTCACGTACTCCGGCCACCCGCTCGCCT
>DAIOGY010000012.1:0-14993 GCA_036745005.1 Acidimicrobiales bacterium
GCGTGGACACGGTCGGGCCGCGGCTCTCGTTCTTCTTCAACGCCCACATCGACTTCTTCGAAGAGATCGCCAAGTACCGCGCGGCCCGGCGCATCTGGGCGCGCTGGATGCGCGAGCGCTACGGCGCCGTCGACGAGCGCACCACCCAGCTGCGCTTCCACACCCAGACCGCCGGGGTGTCGCTCACCGCCCAGCAGCCCGAGAACAACCTCAGCCGCACGGCGATCGAGGCGCTCGCCGGCGTGCTCGGGGGTACCCAGTCCCTGCACACCAACGCCATGGACGAGGCCCTGGCCCTGCCCAGCGAGCGCGCGGCGCGCCTGGCGCTGCGCACCCAGCAGATCATCGCCCACGAGACCAACGTCGCGCACGTGGCCGACCCGCTGGGCGGGTCCTACTACGTCGAGGAGCTGACCGACGAGATGGAGCGGCGCGCCGAGGCCCTCTTCGCCGAGATCGACGAGATAGGACACGGCTCGATGCTCGAAGGCTGCATCCGCGGGATCGAGGAGAACTGGTTCCAGGGCCACATCGCCGACTCGGCCTACGAGCTCGAGCGCTCCTTCAACACCGGCGAGCGCATCATCGTCGGCGTGAACGACTTCACCGAGGGCAACGACGAGGAGGACCTCTCCATCCTCCAGATCACGCACGAGGACGAGAAGCGCCAGCTCGAGCGCCTCGAGCTCGTGCGCGAGACGCGCGACGGGGTCGCCGTGGACGCCTCGCTGGCCCGACTGGCCGAGCGCGCCGCCGACCCGTCGGCCAACCTGATGGGTGACCTCATTGACTGCGCCAAGGCGTACGCCACGGTGGGTGAGATGATGTCGACCATGGCCGGAGTCTTCGGCCGCTACGTGGAGGTGCCGACCCTGTGACGGTGCGCGTGCTCGTCGCCAAGGTCGGCCTGGACGGCCACGACCGGGGCATCAAGGTGGTGGCTCGGCTCCTGCGCGACGCCGGGATGGAGGTCGTCTACACCGGCCTATTCCAGACGCCCGAGACCGTCGCCGCGGCCGCCATCGACGAGGACGTCGACGTGGTAGGGCTGTCCATGCTCTCGGGAGCCCACATGACCCTCGCCCCGCTCGTCGTGGCGGAGTTGCGCGCTCGCGGGTCGGACATTCCCGTGGTGGTGGGCGGCATCGTTCCCGCCGGCGACCTCGACGATCTGCGCACGGCCGGGATCGCCGCGGTCTTCACCCCGGGCGCGAGGAAGGACGAGATGGTGGCGACCATCACATCGCTGGTAGCCGCGCGGACCTAGCGCCCGCGAGCCGAGGCAGTCCGTTGGCACAAGTCGAGTCGATGAAACCAATCCAGCCCGCCGGGGCCTGGCAGAGGTATGGGATACTTGCCAGTCCGGCGCGCCCGCTGATGGAGAGGCTCACCGGCGCCTCGTCGAGCGGGCCGGCGTACCCATACGTCGCGGCGCTCAGCGAAAGTCGTCCTGCAGCTCGGCGAGCGCTGCACTTCCCGGACAGAGCCGGTCCAGCGGGATCTTGTTGAGGCCGGTGGCCGGCGTGTGGTTGAGCGCGTGCATGTCGGGGGCCGCCTCGTTGACGTAGAGCAGGCCGGTCGCGATTTCGCCGCGCAGGGCGCGGTCGCGCACGTACTCCTCGACCACCATGCGGTCGCTCGAGTCGTATCCCTCGGGCACCGCGCGGAAGCGCACGACGCTGCCGTCGTGCATCACGACTTCGCGCAGCTCGTCCGAGGTCACCTTGGCGGTGATCTCGAGGCGCACCGGAACGAAGTCCGCCTCGATCTCCTTCACCTCGTGCTCGCGGGTGAAGCGGTAGCTCTTGGTGGAGCCCTCGTGGTCGTTGAACGTGACGCACGGGCTGATCACGTCGATGAGGGCCAGCCCGTTGTGGGCCACCGCGGCCTTGAGGATCGGGATCAGCTGCTCCTTGTCGCCGGAGAAGGCGCGCGCCAGGAAGGTCGCGCCCATGGCGAGGCCCAGCAGGATCGGGTCGATCGGGGCGATGGCGTTGGGCTCGCCGCGCTTGGGCTTCGAGCCGATGTCCGCCGACGGCGAGAACTGGCCCTTGGTGAGCCCGTAGACGCCGTTGTTCTCGATCACGTAAACCATGTTGACGTTGCGCCGGATCGCGTGGGCCAGGTGCCCCAGCCCGATCGACAGCGAGTCGCCGTCGCCCGAGATCCCGATGTAGATCAGCTCGCGGTTCGCCGCGTTTGCCCCCGTCGCGATGGTCGGCATGCGCCCGTGCGCGGAGTTGAAGCCGTGGGCGCCGCGCACGAAGTAGGTGGGGGTCTTGGACGAGCAGCCGATGCCCGACAGCTTGGCGATCATGTGCGGGGGCGTGGACAGCTCCCAAAACGCGTGCGTGATGGCGGCGGTCACCGAGTCGTGCCCGCAGCCCGCGCACAGCGTGGACATCGCGCCCTCGTAGTCGCGCACGGTGAGCCCCAGCTCGTTCTTGGGCAGCGGGGCCAGGGGAATGAGGGGCTTGGCGATCGAGGTCATCGGTTCACCTCCACGGTAGCGAGCACGCCGTCGACGACGGTCTTGGCGCTCAGGGGGAATCCGCCGTAGGCGAGGATCGGGCGGAGGCGCTCGATGGGCACCCCCGTCTCGATGGCGATCAGGCTGCGCAGCTGGGCGTCGCGGTTCTGCTCGACCACGAAGCAGAACTCGTGGGCGTCCAGGAAGGCCCGGACCTCCTCGGAGAACGGGAAGCCCCGCACCCGCAGGTAGTCGACGGGGATGCCGGCCTCGCCGAGCACGTCGCGCGCCTCGCGCACCGCGAGGTCGCAGCTGCCCAGGGTCACGACCCCGATGGTCGCGCCCTCACGGCGCTCCACGAACGGGGCGGGGACGTAGGCCGCCGCGGCGGCGTGCTTCTTCTTCAGCCGGTCCACGACCTCCTGGTACTGCTCGGGGTCCTCGGTGTAGCTGCCGTGCAGGTCGTGGCCCGAGCCGCGCACGAAGTAGGCCCCGCGCTCGGCCGATCCGGGCAGGGTGCGCGGCGTGACGTAGTCGGCGTCGGGGTTCGCGTAGCGGTAGAACTCCTTGAGGCTGGCGAGGTCCTCGTCGTGGAGCACCCGTCCGCGGTCCGGCACGTAGTCGTCGTTCCAGGTGAGCTCGGGCACGACCCAGTCATTCATCCCGATGTCCAGGTCGCTCATCACGAACACCGGCGTCTGGAAGCGCTCGGCCAGGTCGAAGGACCGCACCGCGAACTCGAAGCACTCGCGCGGGTCCTTGGGGAAGAGCAGGATGTGGCGGGTGTCGCCGTGGCTGGCGTAGGCGCACGCCAGGATGTCGCCCTGCTGGGTCCGCGTCGGCATGCCGGTGGAGGGACCGGTGCGCTGCACGTCGACGATCACGGCGGGGATCTCGGTGTAGTAGGCGAGGCCGATGAGCTCGTTCATCAGCGAGATCCCCGGGCCCGAGGTCGAGGTGAAGGCCCGCGCCCCGCTCCACGACGCGCCGAGCACCATGCCGATCGCGGCGATCTCGTCCTCGGCCTGGAGGATCATGTAGTTGTTCTGGTAGGTGGCCGGGGCGTCGTCGGTCGCCGGCGTCACCTCCTCGCGCCGGTACTGCGCGCACAGGCGCGTGAAGTTGTCCATGACCGCCGTCGCCGGGGTGATCGGGTACCACGCGGCGACCGTCGCGCCCGCGTACAGGCAACCCAGAGCGACCGCCGTGTTGCCGTCGATCAGGATGTGGCCGCCGTTCGCGTCCATGCGCTCGACGCGGAACGACAGCGGGCACTCGAAGTTCTCGTGCGCGTAGTCGAAGCCCAGGCGCAGCGCGCGCTGGTTGGACTCGCGCAGCTTCTCGTTGCGCGCGAAGGTCTCGGCCAGCAGATCGCCCACCAGGTCGACCTCGATGCCCAGCAGCGCCACGACGGCTCCGGCGTAGGCCACGTTCTTCATCAAGATCCGCTCGCGCGGCGCGGCGAAGTTCTCGATGATCATGCGCGCCAGGGGCACACCCAGGAAGGTCACGTCCTCGCGCGCCAGCGCGTCGTCCAGCGGCCACGACGAGTCGTAGAGGACGTAGCCGCCGGGGCGCACCTCGGCGATGTCCTCGGCGTAGGTGACCGAGTTCATCGCCACCATGAGGTCGTAGTCCAGCGCGCGCGACGTGTGGCCGTCGACGCTGACTCGGATCTCGTACCACGTCGGCAGTCCCTGGATGTTCGAGGGGAACAGGTTCTTGCCCGACACCGGGATGCCCATGCGGAAGATCGCCTGCATGAGCAGCCCGTTGGCGCTCGCCGAACCCGTCCCGTTGACGTTGGCCAGCTTCATCGCGAAGTCGTTCACGCGCACGTCGCGCATCAGATCCACCATGGCGTCTACCGTCCCTTCGGGCCCGCGTGCACGGGGATCCGCAGGACGCCCGAGTCGGCGGCGTAGGGGATCTTGAGCTCGAACTCCTCCATGTCCCACGCCGCCGTGGGGCACCGCTCCGCGCACAGCCCGCAGTGCACGCAGACGTTCTCGTCCTTCACCATCACCCGGCCGGTCTGGGGCAGCGGCGCCGAGACGTAGAGCGCCTGGTCGTGGTTCTCCGAGGGCGCCATGAGACGCGTCCGCAGGCTGGCCTCGGTCCCGTTGGCGGTGATGGTCAGGCACTGCACCGGGCAGACGTCGATGCAGGCGTCGCACTCGATGCATAGGGGCGCCGAGAACGCGGTCTGAATGTCGCAGTTGAGGCAGCGCTGCACTTCGTGGACGGTCTGTTCCACGCTGAAGCCGAGCTCGACCTCGGTCGAGAGCGAGGCGAAGCGCCGGGTCAGCTCCACGTGGGTCATCTGCTGGCGCGGCGAGGGGTTGTAGTCGTTGTGGTAGCTCCACTCGGTCATGCCCATCTTCGCGCTGACCAGGTTCATCCCATCGGCCGGACGCTCCAGCAACGACGCGCCGCTGCAGTGCTGGTGGATCGAGATCGCCGCCTGGTGGCCGTGGGCCACCGCCCAGATGATGTTCTTGGGACCCCACGCGGCGTCACCGCCGAAGAACACGCCCGGCACGGTCGACTGGAAGGTCGTGGCGTCGACGACCGGCATGTCCCACTCGCCGAACTCCATCCCGAGGTCACGCTCGATCCAGGGGAAGGCGTTCTCCTGGCCGATGGCCAGGATCACGTCGTCACAGGGGATCACGACCGTGTCGAGCACCGTGGAGTGGCGCGCGCCCTCGTCCCACTCGACCACGTCGAACTCCATCGCCGTGACCCGACCGTCCTCGACGATGAAGCGCCTCGGCGCGTGGTTGACGACGATCTCGACGCCCTCCTCCTCGGCGTCCTCGAGCTCCCAGGGCGAGGCCTTGAAGTACTGCCGGGGACGTCGGGCCATCACCTTGATGTCGCGCCCGCCCAGGCGCCGCGACGTGCGACAGCAGTCCATGGCGGTGTTGCCGACACCGATGATCAGGACCCGCTCGCCGATCTGCTCGATGTGGCCGAAGGCGACCGACTCGAGCCAGTCGATGCCGATGTGGATGTTGGCTCCCCCCTCGGCGCGGCCCGGCAGGTTCAACTCCTTGCCCCGCGGAGCGCCTACGCCAACGAAGACGGCGTCGTAGCCCTCGTCGAGCAGGCCCCGCAGGCTGTCGACCGGCGTGTTGTAGCGCACGTCCACGCCCATGTCGATGATGACTTGGCACTCGTCGGTCAAGACGGTGTCGGGCAGGCGGAACGAGGGGATGTTCGTGCGCATCAGTCCCCCGGCCTGATGGAACTTCTCGTACATCACGACCTCGTAACCGAGGGGCAGCAGGTCGTTGGCCACGGTGAGCGACGAAGGTCCCGCGCCGATGCACGCCACGCGCTTGCCGTTCTTCTCGGCGGGCACGCGCGGCAGTCGCTCGGAGACGTCGCCCTTGAGGTCCGCGGCCACTCGCTTGAGCCGGCAGATGGCGACCGGGCTACCGTCGACGCGGCTGCGCCGGCACGCCGGCTCGCACGGGCGGTCACAGGTGCGCCCGAGTATCCCGGGAAAGACGTTCGACTCGCGATTCAACATGTACGCGTCGTCGAATCGGCCCTGGGCGATCAGGCGGATGTACCCGGGCACGTCGGTGTGCGCCGGGCAGGCCCACTGGCAATCGACGACGCGGTGGTAGTAGTTCGGGTCCTGTACGTCCGTTGGGTCCACGCCTGCTCCACCACCTGGTCGGTGGCGCGCCAAGAGAGACGCGCCGCACGTCCAACTTACTTCGACCACCGAGCGATCCAGTCACCATGGGACGGTCCGAAAGTCCCGGCGTGAGCGGTCGTCCGGCGGCCCCGCACGACGCTGCGGGTCCGGCGTCGTCGAGGTCAGGCGTCGTCGCGGAGCGCCTCGACCGGCGCGACGTCGCCGCGCTCGGGATCGCGGACCCCCGGCGTCACGAGGACCAACACGCACAACAGGGCCGACGCCAACCCCCCCGCGGCCAGCGTCGTGCGGGTGCCCACGCCCGCTGCGACCACCCCGCCCAAGAGGATGCCGAGCGGACCGAGGGAGAAGGCCAGCAGGAAGACCAGGGACGAGACGCGCCCGAGGAACTCGCGCGGCACCAGGCGCTGCATCATCGAGAACCAGAGCACGTCGCCGTAGATCAGGAGGCCGACCTCGACGGCGTTGAGCGCTCCGGCCACCCAGACGTTGGCGGCGAGAGCGAGCGACGCCATCGCTACGCCGCCGACCGCGTAGGCCACCCACAGGACGGTGACGAACCGGCGCGGCGAGCCCAACCGGGCCACCACGAGCGACGCGACCACGCCGGCGGCCCCGCCCGAGGCGAACACCATCCCGAGCGACAGCGAGCTGGCGTGCAACACGTTGCGCACGAGGAGCGGCAGGAGCACGGTCAGCGGCGCCATGCCCACGAAGTTCGCCAGGGCGGCGCCGAGCAACGACGCGATGAGCCATCGTTGGCTGCGGACGTAGGCGATGCCCTGGAGCGCCTCCGCGATCGCGGTGCCCTGCGCCTCACGGCGCGCGGTGCGCAGCTTCATGGCGAGCAGGCAGCCCGCCGACACGGCGAAGCTGATGGCGTCGGTGGCGAAGGACCACGCGAATCCGATCGCCGAGACGATGACTCCCCCGGCCGCGGGCCCGATGAGTCCCTGCGTGAGCTGGCCGCTCAACTGGCCCAGCGCGTTTCCCTGGGCCAGGAGGCCCGGCTCCAGGAGCTCCGGGACGATCGCCGTGGCCGCCGGGAAGAAGAACGCGTCCGCCGTCCCGAAGACCACCGACATGACGATCAGCTCCCACATGTGCAGCTCGTGACGCGCGAGGAGCACGGCGACGAGGCCCACCGCGAGACCGCGCACCGTGTCCGATGCCAGCATCGCGAGCCGACGCGGGACGCCGTCAACCACGACGCCGCCCACCAGGGCGAAGACCACCGACGGCACGGCACGCGCCGCCAAGACGTAGGCCAGGTCGAGGGGGCCGTGTCCGACGCGCAGGGCGACCAGCGCCAGCGCCACGGTGAAGACGCCGTCGCCGAAGGACGAGATCGTCTGACCGGACCACAGCAGCGAGAAGTCGCGGACCTTCAGCGCGTCGAACGTGCCGGGCTTCTTCGACGACGTCGCCACGTGGGCCACCCTTTCCCCGGGACAGTTTCACCGACGCCGTGCGCGTCAGGTCGCCGGGAACGCCGCGCCCCCGGGCGACGAACCCGCTCTTTCGAGCGAGGAACGCTCAGCCGACCAGCGGCACCGACTGGCCCGGATCGATCGCCGCGACGAGCGTGCCGTGACCCGCACCCAGCTGCTCGCGCAGCTCCGCGGGCGTTCCGGCGAGCATCGGAAAGGTCCCGTAGTGGTACGGCACGACCCGGCGCACGCCGAGCAGGCCCACGGCGTACGCGGCCTCGCGAGGTCCCATGTTGTAGTGCCCGTCGATCGGGATCAACGCGGTATCGGGGTGGTAGAGGTCCCGGATGATCGCCATGTCCCCGAACACGTTGGTGTCGCCCGACACGTAGACAGGCCCGCCCTCGCCGTCGGGCAGGTGGGCCACGTAGCCCACCGGGCTCCCCCCGTAGGCCTCGGGGACGTCGTCGCCGACCGAGACGCCGCAGGAGTGCTCGGCGCCCACCATCGTGAGGGCGACCTCGGCGAGGGTGACGGTTCCACCCTTGTTCATGCCGATCACGTCGGTCACGCCCTGGAGCCCGAAGTACACCGACATCTCGTGCACGCACACGATGGTCGCTCCCGTCGCCTTGGCGAGCTCCACGGCCGATCCCATGTGGTCGAAGTGCCCGTGGGTCACCGCGATGAAGTGAACCTCGCCGATCTCGTCCATCGAGATCGGACTCTTGGGATTGCCCTCGAACCACGGGTCGAACACGATGCGAGTGCCCGACATCGTCGTGAGCAGCACGGTCGCGTGACCCAACCACGTCAGGGTCCCCCTGGCGCCCACGACGCCCACGTCCTGGATCTCCTCGTTACGAATCGCTACGTTCACCCGATCACCTTTCGTCGCGCCGGCTGGACCGGAGGCGGCGACGGGCGTCGCCGTTCACCAGGGGAACTTACTGTGCCCACCACCGACGCGCGAGCTGGATGTGTCCGCGGTCGCCTACCCGGTCGTGACGTACTTCACCTTGAAGAAACCCGAGAGATTGCGCGCGCTCGCGGCGTGACCCAGTCGCGACAGTCCGAAGTTGTCCTCGACGGTCGCCAACAGCGAGTAATGGTTGAGCGGCGTCGCGACGTGCGTGCCCGGCGTGGTCTGCTGTGAGATGACGAAGGTCGCCACCTGCCCTCCGCCGCCCCGGCTCCCGTATCCCTCGTCCCACGTGATGATCAGCAGTCCCCCGCTCTTGTAGGCCGCGCTCGCGGTCACCTGATTGACGAAACCGGTCAGCCAGGTCGCGGCCACGGCGGTCGCGCAGTCGTGCCCGTCGTGACACAGCGTCGGGGTGACCCAGACGAAGCTCGGCACCTGACTCGCCGGGCCGCTCAGCGTCGCGGCGAGGGCGCCATAGGGACGCAGGTGCGAGCAGAGCGCGGGTGACGATCGCACATTGTTGAAATAGCGAAAGGGGTTGTGCTTGCTCGCGTAGTCGTGGCCGCCGTAGGTCGCGAGGAAGCAGGATCCTGGCGCGCCCTCGAGGTAGGCGTCGAAGGACACGTGCGCCCCGGCCAGCTGACTGAAGAGGTTGGGGGCGCTGACGTAGCAGGTGACGCAGTCGCTGGTGATGCCGAACGTCGAGCCCGCGGCGAGGGCCAGGTAGTTCGGCAAACTGGGGTGGGCGACCGCGTCGTAGTTGGTCGCCACGCCCCCGCGAGCCGCTAGGCGGGCCATGGCCGGGTTGGCCATCACGCTCTGCTCGGACCGGTTCTCCATGACGACGACGAACACGTGCAGGAAACCCACCACGCCGTTGCGCCCGTACTGGGCTTCGGTCGCCCGGGCCGAGGGACCGACGAGCGTCGCACCGACGACGAGCGCGCACGAGAGCGCGGCCCCGAGGCGACGGGCGCGGCCTCTCGCGCTCGTCGGCGGATCGCCTGCGCCCACGTCGACCTCCCTTCGCCCCTCATTGTGGCGCAGTGCCGCGGCGGGCGGGCTTCGCCGGCCATCGACGAGTGGCGCACCGGTCTCGGGTTGCGTCGCTACGCGGACCAGTTCGCCTCGAGGTCCGAGGTGCAGGCCGGGCAGCGCGACGCCGTCGGCGAGATCTGGGTCTCGCAGCGCGGGCAGGGGGCGAGCTGGGGGTCTTCGGGCGGGCCGTAGCCCATGCGGCGCATCATGGCGCCGGCGGGCTTGACGATGAAGAAGAACACGACGACCGCGATCAAGAGGAAGGCCACGATGTCGTTGATGAAGGCGCCGAGGAACAACGGCTGCCCGTGCACCGTGACCTTCAGGTTCCCGATCGCCGTCTTGCCGCCCGTGAGTGCCGCGATGAGCGGCGTGATGATGTCGGAGACGAAGCTCTTGACCAGGGTGGCGAACGCCGCGCCGATCACGAAGGCGACCGCCAGGTCGACCAGGTTCCCCTTCAGGACGAATGCCTGAAACTCCTTGAACATCTTGGTGTGCTTGCGTACCGCATCGGGCACCTTGGCCATGACGCCTCCTCTCGCTGTGCGCCGACAGTACCCCAGAGCCCGCCGCGAGTTCACCGGCGTCCCTACGCTGGGCCCGTGGACGACGTCGGACCCCTGATCGCATCGGGCCGCGACGCCGACGTCTTTGACTTCGGGCCGGGACGCGTGCTGCGCCGATCCAAGACCGGCCGATCCCTGGCCTGCGAGGCCCGGGTGATGGACCACGTCGCCAGTCGCGGATATCGCGTTCCGCGCGTTCACGATTTGCGCGCCGGCGACACCGAACTCGTGATGGAACGGATCGAGGGCCCCTCCATGCTCGACGCGATGGCTCGTCGGCCCTGGACGCTGTGGCGCCACGGCGCGACCCTGGCCCGACTCCACTATCAACTTCACGAGATCGCCGCGCCCGACTGGCTGGCCCCGTTCCCCACGGCCCCGGGAGACCGGGTCGGCCACCTCGACCTGCATCCCATCAACGTGCTGCTCTCCCTCGACGGACCGGTCGTCATCGACTGGACCAACGCCGCGGCGGCGCGCCCGATGACCGACGTGGCCATGACGTGGCTCCTGCTCGCCGCCGGACAGGTGAGCCAGGGTGGCGCCACCGCGCTGATGGTGCGCGCGGCGCGCCAGCGCTTCATCAACTCCTTCCTGCATCCTTTCGACCGGGCCTCGGTCGGCGGCGAGCTCGGCGCCGCGCTCGAGTGGAAGGCCCGCGACCCGCACATGGCCCCACGCGAGATCGCGACCATGCGCGCCCTCGCCGAGCGCGCCGCACGGAGCTAGAGCGCTCGCGACCCCGACTCACGACGGTCGAACGGTTCCAGCCACCCGGCGCCGGACACTTCGCGCAGCGTTCTCGACCATCACCGCCCCTACTGTCGGGTCCGTGGGTGTGACGACAAGCGCAGCAGGCGCGATCTCGCCGCGCGCGGTGCGCCTCGAGTGGGCGACGATCGCGTTGTCGCTCGGCGAGGCCACCGCGGCGCTGGTCAGCGGGATCCTCGCGGGCTCGGTGGCCCTCGTGGCGTTCGGGGCCGACTCGGTGATCGAAGTTGCGAGCGCCGCGGTCGTCCTGGGTGACCTGAGGTCCCTGACGCGAGGCGACCCGGCCAGCACCGAGCGAGAGCACCGCTCGCACCGGATCCTCGCAACCCTGTTCTACGCGCTGGCGATCTACGTGGTGGTGATCGCGACCCTGGCCCTCGTACGCGCGACTCACGCAACGGAGAATGGCCTCGGCCTCGGTGTGTGCGCCACGTCGAGCGTCCTCATGCCCGGCCTCGCGCTCGCCAAGGGGCGCACGGCCGCCCAGTTGACTCGCCACGGCCACGCCTCAGTGGGACGCCTGCTCTCGAGCGACGCCGCCGAGACGGCGCTGTGCGGCCTGTTGGCTCTCAGCACACTGGCGGGAGTCGCGCTCACCGCGTGGGCTGGCTGGTGGTGGGCCGACCCCGTGGCCGGCGCCGTCGTCGTCTACTTCGCGGTGCGCGAGGGCCGCGAGGCGTGGCGCTGCGACCCGGTGTTAGGGCGGACCGCCTAGACCCGGCCGACGAGGTGTCGCGCGTAGGCGTCGAACGTGCCCTCGGGGTCGTCGTGCATCAGGTACAGCGCGAACTGGTCCACGCCCAGCTCGCTCAGCTCGCGCAGACGGTCGCGGTGCTCGGCGATCGTGCCCAGCACGCAGAAGCGGTCGACGATCTCGTCGGGGACGAACTCGGTGGACGGGTTGCCCGCCTGCCCGTGGTGGCTGTAGTCATACCCCTCGCGCGCCTTGATGTAGTCGGTGAGCGCCTGGGGCACCGCGCCGGACTCGGCGCCGTACTTGTTGACGATGTCAGCCACGTGGTTGCCGACCATCCCCCCGAACCACCGGGTCTGGTCGCGCTGGTGCGCGCGGTCCTCGCCCACGTAGGCCGGCGCGGCCACGCACACGTAGAAGTCGTCGGCGTCCTTGCCGGCCGAGCGCGCGGCCGCCTCGGCGACCCCGATCGCCCAGTTGACGACGAAGGGATCGGCCAGCTGCATGATGAGCCCGTCGGACCCGCGCCCGGCGAGGTCCAGCGCCTTGGGCCCGTAGGCGGCCATCAGGACGTCGAGGTGTCCGTCGCTGACCCACGGGAACTTGACGGTCGTGCCCTTGAGGTCGACCGCGCGGCCCTCGGCCAGCTCCTTGATGACCCCCATGGCCTCGCCCAGTGTCGACAGCGACGCCGGAGAGCCGCCGGTCACGCGCACCGCGGAGTCACCGCGTCCGATGCCGCACACCATCCGGGGCCCGAACATCTCGTTGAGCGTCGCGAAGAGCGACGCCGTCACCGTCCAGTCGCGCGTCAGCGGGTTGGTAACCATGGGACCGACCTTGATGTGCTCGGTCGCGGAGAGGATCTGCGAGTAGATGACGAAGGGCTCCTGCCACAGCACGCACGAGTCGAACGTCCAGAAGTTCGTGAACCCCGCGGCCTCCGCGCGCCGGGCCAGCTCGACCACGTCACGAGCCGGCGGGTTGGTCTGGGCGACGATGCCGAAGTCCACGGGCCCCTACCTCAAGAAACCGTTGAGGCCACGGGTGAGGAAGCAGCCCGCACCCGGCGTCCCGACGTACTGGTCGTTCTCGACCACCACCGCGCCGCGCGACAGCACCGTCGTGGCCTTGCCCGCGACGTCGAGGCCCTCGTACACCGAGTAGTCGACGTCCATGTGGTGGCTCTGCGCCGACAGCGTGTGTGCGCCCTGCGGGTCGTAGATGACGACGTCGGCGTCCGCCCCGGGGGCGATGACACCCTTGGTCGGGTAGAGCCCGAACATCCGCGCGGGCGTGGTCGACACGATCTCGACCCAGCGACCCAGCGACAACTCTCCGCTCTTCACGCCCTGATAGATGAGGTCGACGCGGTGCTCGACGCCCGGCAGGCCGTTGGGGATCTTCGAGAAGTCCCCCCGCCCGAGCTCCTTCTGGTCCTTGAAGCAGAACGGGCAGTGGTCGGTCGAGACCACGCTCAGGTCGTCGGTGCGCAACCCGCGCCACAGCTCGGCCTGGTGCTCGCGAGGCCGCAACGGCGGCGAGCAGACGTACTTGGCCCCTTCGAAGCCGTCGCGCGCGAGGTCGTCGGCGCTCAGGAACAGGTACTGAGGGCAGGTCTCGGCGAACACGCTCTGGCCGCGGTCGCGGGCCGCGACGACCTCGGCCAGCGCCTCGCTGGCCGAGAGGTGGACGAAGTAGACCGGGGCGCCAGCCACCCGGGCCAGCTGGATCGCGCGGTGCGTGGCCTCGCCCTCGAGGATCGAGGGGCGCGTCAGCCCGTGGAAGCGCGGATCGGTCTGGCCCCGCGCGAGGGCCTGGGCGACCAGGACGTCGATGGCAATCCCGTTCTCGGCGTGCATCATGATGGTCCCGCCGTTGCCCGCCGCGCGCTGCATCGCCTGAAGGATCTCACCGTCGGTTGAGTAGAAGACGCCCGGGTAGGCCATGAAGAGCTTGAAGCTGGTGATCCCCTCGTCGACCAGCCCGTCCATCTCCTTCAAGGAGACGTCGTTGACGTCGGACACGATCATGTGGAACCCGTAGTCAATGGCGCAGTGGCCCTGCGCCTTGGCGTGCCACTTGTCCAGCCCCTCGCGCAGGCTCGAGCCCTTGGACTGGATGGCGAAGTCGATGATCGTGGTCGTGCCGCCGAAGGCGGCGGCCCGGGTGCCGGTCTCGAAGGTGTCGGCCGACTGGGTCCCGCCGAAGGGCATCTCCATGTGGGTGTGACCGTCGACCGCCCCGGGGATGACGAGCTGGCCCGTGGCGTCGATCACCCGGTCGGCGCCCTCGCGCCACGTGTGCGACGTCGCCGATCCCGGCGCGCACAGTCCCGCGATGGTCTGGTCCTCGACCAGCACGTCGGCGCCGAACGGTCCGCCAGCGTTCACGACGGTCCCGCCGCTGATGAGTATCTTCACTCCCCCTCCTTTACCTGCTCGACGGAATCTCCTAGGGGGCCACGAGCTCGTCGTAGCTGTCGGGACGCCGGTCGCGGTAGAACGCCCACGTCTGGCGGACCTCCGCGAGCTGGCTCATGTCGAGGTCGCGCACGATCAGGTCGTCGTCGTCGCCGGAGCCGGCCTCGCCGATCATCTGGCCTCGAGGGCTGACGAAGTACGACGAGCCGTAGAAGTCGTTGTCGCCCAGCTCCTCGACGCCCACGCGGTTGATGGCCCCGACGAAGTACTCGTTGGCCACCGCCGCGGCCGGCTGCTCGAGGTTCCACAGGTACGCCGACAGCCCGCGGCTGGTCGCCGAGGGGTTGAACACGATTCGCGCGCCGCCCAGGCCGAGGGCGCGCCAGCCCTCGGGAAAGTGCCGGTCGTAGCAGATGTACACGCCGATGGGACCGATGGCGGTGTCGAAGACCGGATAGCCCAGGTTGCCGGGGCGGAAGTAGTACTTCTCCCAGAATCCCTTCACCTGAGGAATGTGGTGCTTGCGGTACTTGCCCAGGTAGGTTCCATCGGCGTCGATGACGATGGCGGTGTTGTAGAAGACGCCCTCCTGCTCCTTCTCGTAGATCGGCGCGATGAGGACCATGCGCGTCTCCTTGGCCAGCTCGCGCATGAGCTCGGTGGTCGGGCCGGGGATGGTCTCGGTGTACGAGAAGAACTCCGGGTCCTGGACCTGGCAGAAGTACGGTCCGTAGAAAAGCTCCTGGAAGCACAGCACCTGAGCGCCCTGGCGGGCGGCCTCGCGCGCCAGGGCCACGTTGGCCGCGATCATGGACTCCTTGTCGCCGGCCCACTTCGTCTGGACGAGTGCGGCCCGGACGATTTCCGGCTCGCCCTCCCTACCTTTGGTCATCACTCTCCCTTGACGTGGTAGGTCCCAAGTTAACGCCTGGGCCGCTGACGCGACAGGTCCACGGCGAACGAATGCGGGCCCGCGTGCGCACCCCAGTGGGTAGCGTGC
>DAIOGY010000013.1:0-14786 GCA_036745005.1 Acidimicrobiales bacterium
TCGCCATCACCATGCTCGCCTCGCTCACGCTGCTGCCGTCGCTGCTGGCGTTTCAAAAGCACCGCGTCCTCAGCCGGCGCGAGCGCCGTTCCCTGGCCGCGCACGGCCCCGAGCCCACGGTGGTGGCCGGCGGGTGGCAGCGCTGGTCGGTGTTCGTCTCGCGCCACCCGCGCGTGCTCTCAGCGGGCGCGCTCGCGCTCATCGTGCTCATCGGCATACCGTTCTTCTCCTTGCGCCTCGGCAGCTCCGACCAGGGCCTGAACCCCCCGTCGACGACCACGCGTCAGGCATTCGACCTCCTCGCCACGGGGTTCGGCCCAGGGTTCAACGGCCCCCTCTCGGTCGTCGCGTCGGTGCACGGGTCCGCGGACCTGGCGGCGATGCAGCGTCTCGACGTCGCCCTGCACGGCAAGCCGGACGTCGCGTCGGTGGGGCCGGTGATCCCCCTGGCTCACGGGACCGTCGCCCTCATCACGGTCGTGCCCAAGTCGAGCCCCCAGGCCATCGCCACGTCGAACCTCATCGACCAGATCCGCAACCGCTACATCCCGGTCGCGACGTCGGCCACGCACACCGCGGTCTTCGTCGGCGGCCTGACCGCGATCTTCGGAGACTTCGCGACGGTGCTCAAGTCGAAGATCCCCTTGTTCGTGGGCGTCATCGTCCTGTTGGGCTGCCTGTTGTTGATGGTGGCGTTTCGCAGCGTGCTGGTGCCCGTGGTCGCCGCGGCGATGAACCTGCTGGCGGCCGGGGCCTCGTTCGGACTCGTGGTGGCCGTCTTCCAGTGGGGCTGGGGCTCGTCGCTCATCAACGCGGGCGTGGGTCCCGTGGAGTCCTTCCTGCCGATCATCATGATCGCGATCCTGTTCGGGCTCTCGATGGACTACCAGGTCTTCCTCGTGTCGCGCATGCACGAGGAGTGGCTCAACACCAACGACAACGAGGAGGCGATCGTCCGCGGGCAGGCCAACACCGGACGGGTCATCACCGCGGCCGCGCTGATCATGATCTGCGTCTTCTCGTCCTTCGCCTTCGGCGGCCAACGCATCATCGCCGAATTCGGCATCGGTCTGGCCGGGGCGGTCCTGCTCGACGCGTTCATCCTGCGCACGGTGCTGGTGCCCGCCCTCATGCACTACCTCGGCCCCGCCAACTGGTGGATGCCCAAGTGGCTCGAGCGCGTCATACCCCACGTCGCGGTCGAGGCGACCGAGTAGTCCCGGGCCGGCGTCCTCACCCGTGCCGGTCGCGGGCCAGGCCCACGAAGAAGTCGCCCACGACCTCGGGGTCGATGTCGACGTAGCCCGAGCCCGAGGTGATCACCTGGCCGATCGACGCCGCCCAGAAGATGCTCACCAGGGTCTCGGCGTCGACCCCCTCGCGGATCCACCCGAGGGACTTGGCGTCGTTGATCAGCGCGACCCACCGCGCGAACTGGATGTCGAGCAGCTCGCGGAACCGGGCCCTCGAGGCCGAGTCGTTCCACACGTCGAGCAGGAGCTTGACGATGCCGCGCTTCTCGTCGAACTGGCCGGACGACCACGCGCGCATGATGTTGAGGCGCACCGCGTCCCAGAACTCGGGCGCGTCCTTGGTCGAGATCGCCGTTTCGGCCCGCGACAGGATCCGGTGCAGCGGTTCGGTCATCGCGAAGTAGTTGGCCATCTGGGCCTCGGCGACCACTTGGGCGCGCGACTCGAAGTGGTAGTAAATGGTCGGCACGCCGATGTGCGCCCGCTCGGCCAGGTCAACGATGCGAAAGTTCTCGCTGCCGCCCTCTGAGACCATCGTGGACGCCACATCGATGATGTGGCGCCTGGTCAGTGATTCCTTCTTCTCCACTCCTCACCACTCCTGCCCGCGGCGGACTCGTCGGCACGTAAAGAACGAGACTAGGCCCCGGACGAGGGAATCCCCGTCGAAAGGGGTCCGGTCCGCCGATTTCCATAACGGCGTTAAGGATGCCGATCAACCTCGGTCCCACGAAAGAGGAAGGGCCGGGCCTCGCGGCCCGGCCCTTCCCGATCGCGGACGCGACTACATCATTCCGCCCATGCCGCCCATGCCGCCGTCGCCCATCGGGGCCGAGGGCGGCTCGGGCTTGTCGGCCACGAGGGCCTCGGTGGTGAGCAGCAGCGCCGCGATCGAGGCGGCGTTCTGCAGCGCCGAGCGGGTCACCTTCGCCGGGTCGATCACGCCGGCCTTCACCAGGTCGACCAGCTCGCCGGTCATCGCGTTCAGCCCGATGGAACCCTTGGATTCGGCCACCTCGCGCACCCTGACGGCGCCCTCGTAGCCGGCGTTCGTGGCGATGAAGCGCAGCGGGGCCGACAAGGAGTTCGCCACGATGCGCGCGCCGGTGGCCTCGTCGCCGGTGAGGCTCGCGGCCAGCGCGTCGACCGCAGTGCGCGCGCGGATCAGCGCGGTTCCGCCGCCGGCGACGATGCCCTCGTCGATGGCCGCGCGGGTCGCGCTCAGCGCGTCCTCGATGCGGTGCTTCTTCTCCTTGAGCTCGATCTCGGTGGCCGCGCCGACCTTCACCACGGCGACGCCGCCGGCCAGCTTGGCCAGGCGCTCCTGGAGCTTCTCGCGGTCCCAGTCCGAGTCGGTGTCCTCGATCTCGCGCTTGAGCTGGGCGACGCGGCCGGCCACGTCAGCCGACGAGCCCGCGCCGTCGACGATGGTCGTCGCGTCCTTCGTCACGACCACGCGGCGAGCCTTGCCCAGCAGGTCCAGGGTCGCGGAATCGAGCTTCAGGCCGATCTCCTCGGAGATCACCGTGGCGCCCGACAGGATCGCCATGTCCTGGAGCATCGCCTTGCGGCGCTCGCCGAACCCGGGAGCCTTGACGGCGACCGAGGTGAACGTGCCGCGGATCTTGTTGACCACCAGCGTGGCCAGGGCCTCGCCGTCGACGTCCTCGGCCACGATCAGCAGCGGGCGGCCCGACTGCATGACCTTCTCCAGCACCGGCACGAGGTCGTGCACGGCGGAGATCTTCTGGCTGGTGAAGAGCAGGAGGGCGTCTTCGAGGACGGCCTCTTGGCGCTCGGGGTCGGTCACGAAGTACGGCGAGAGGTAGCCCTTGTCGAACTGCATGCCCTCGGTGAGCTCGAGCTCGATGCCGAAGGTGTTGGACTCCTCGACGGTCACCGTGCCGTCCTTGCCGACCTTGTCGATCGCGTCGGCGATGACCTCGCCGATCGCCGGGTCGGCCGCCGAGATCGTGGCGACCTGGGCGATCTGGTTCTTGCCGGCGACCTCCTGGGCCTGGGCGGCGATCGACTCGACGGCCGCGGCCACGCCCTTCTCGATCCCGCGCTTCAACCCGGCCGGGTTGGCTCCGGCGGCCACGTTGCGCAGGCCCTCCTTGATGAGGGCCTGCGCCAGGACCGTGGCGGTCGTCGTGCCGTCACCGGCGACGTCGTTAGTCTTGGTCGCGACCTCCTTGACCAACTGGGCGCCCATGTTCTCGAAGGGGTCCTCCAGCTCGACCTCCTTGGCGATGGTCACGCCGTCGTTGGTGATGGTGGGCGCGCCGAACCTCTTGCCGATGACCACGTTGCGGCCCTTAGGCCCGAGGGTCACCTTGACCGCGTCGGCCAACTTGTCGACCCCGGCCTCGAGGCCGCGGCGGGCCTCTTCGTCAAACTTGAGCAGCTTGGACATGTCTCTTCCTTGTTGATCGACGGCGGACGCCGCCTCGGACTACTTGGTGACGGTGGCCAGTACGTCGCGGCCCGACAGGATGAGCAGGTCCTCGCCGTCGACGGTGATCTCGGTCCCGCCGTACTTGGAGTACACGACCGTGTCGCCCACCTTGACCCCCGTGGGGATCAGCTCTCCGGTGTTCTCGGCGCGGCGCCCGGGGCCCGCGGCGAGCACCTCGCCCTGCTGGGGCTTCTCCTTGGCCGTGTCGGGGATCACCAGACCCGACGCCGTGGTGGCCTCGGCGGTGTTGGGACGGACCACGATGCGGTCCTCGAGGGGGTTGAGCTTCATGATGTTGAGCCTCCTGGGCGATTAGCACTCGGAACTAGCGACTGCCAATTTAGCAGCCACACGCGCCGAGTGCCAACCCCGCCGCCGGCCCGTCCCTAGGCTGAGCCCGAGTCGTCAAAGGAGCGCGATGCCCGTCGTCCCCCTGACCCGATTCGGGCGGCCCCGTTGACCCTCGCGCCCGCCCAGCGTCGCGACCTGGCCCTCCTGGCGGTGCTGCGTGGCGTGTCCTTCCTCGGCGACTTCGCCGCGCTCACCGCGCTCTACCTGCGCCTGGCCCCGGCGCACCACGCCTGGGCCATCGCCGCGCTCTCGATCGCGGCGTCGCTGCCCCTGGTGGCGCTGGCGCCGATCGCGGGAAACATCGTCGACCACTACCCCGCCAAGCGGCTCCTGACGCTCCTGGGTCTGGGCGAGGCGGCGATCTGCGTCGGGCTCGGTCACTGGCACGGCCTGGCGGCGACGATCCTGCTGATGCTGGCGCTCAGCTGCCTGGTGGCGTTCTCCTTCCCCGGCTACACCGCCATGGTGCCCACGCTGGCGGGCGAGGACAACATCGCGCGCGCCCAGGGGGTCCTCCAGTCGTCCCAGGCCATCGCCAGCGTCCTCGGACCGGTCGTCGGCGGACTCCTGGTGGGCAGCACGGGCCAGAGCTGGCCCCTCTACCTGGACGCCATGAGCTTCGTCGTCGCGGCGGCCGCCACGATGTCGCTGCGCCACGATCGCCGGCCCACGCCGAGGTCGGTGATCACCGACCTCGAGTCGCGCGAAGGAATGATGGCCGGCGTCCAGCTCATCTTCCGCGACGGGCTGCTGCGCGTGATCGAGATCACGGTGGGCGTCTTCATGCTCTCGCTGGGCATGGTGAACGTCGCGGAGGTCTTCTTCGTGACCCAGACCCTGCACGGGTCGGCCACGGCGTACGGACTAGTGGGCGCGAGCTTCGGCGTGGGGGCGGTGGCCGGGTCGGTGCTCGCCCAGCGGCTCTCCCAGGACGTGGCGAGGCTGGCGCGCACGGTCATCTTCGCGATCGTCGTCATCGGATTGATGATCGGGGTCGTCGGTCTGGTCTCGCGCGTCGGCTTCGTCTATCCGCCGATGGTCGTGGCGGGCGTGGCGGTGGGCTTCGCCAACGTCGCCGCGATCACGCTGTTCACCGTGCGCACGCCCGAGCGACTCCGCGGCCGGGTGTTCGCCGCCCTCGGCGGCGTGATCACGGCGTGCGAGATCGGGGCCACGGCGTTCGGCGGCGTCATCTTGACGGTGATCGCCCCGCGCACGGTGTTCCTGATCGGAGGCGTCGCGGCGACCGCGACGGCTCTGGTGCTCGGCCCGCTGGGCCTGCGCTCGGACGCCGCGCGCGCCCCCATGCCGGTGCCGGCGGACGACGCGCCCTAGGGCGCGAGACGCTGGCGGCGCCAGGTGTCGCCGGCGCGCTCGTAGGCGACCCGGTCGTGGAGGCGATCGTCACGGCGCTGCCAGAACTCGACGGCGTCGGGGGTCAGGAGGTAGCCGCCCCAGTGGTCCGGCCGGGGCACGGCGACCCCCGCGTAGCGCGCGTCGGCCCGCGCGACCAGTTCTTCGAGCTGCGCGCGGCTGGCCAGCGGCTCGCTCTGGGCGCTGGCGTGCGCGCTCAGCTGGTGACCCCGGGGCCGGCGCGCGAAGTAGGCGTCGGACGCCGCGGCGCTCATGGCGGCGACCAGGCCCTCGGCGCGGACCTGGCGTCCCAGCGCCTCGCAGTACCACACGAGGGCGGCGCGCGGGTTCTCGGCGAGGTCGCGGCCCTTGCGCGAGTGGTAGTTGGTGAACCAGCCGAGGGTGGCCTCGTCGCGGTGACGCAGCAGCACCATGCGCGCGCTGGGGTGCCCGCGTCCGTCGACGGTCACCAGGGTGACGGCCTCGGGCTCGGCCATGACGTCACGGGCCTCCTCGAACCACCGCGCGAACTGGGCCAGCGGGTCCGGGTCGCACGTCGTGACGTCCAAGGGCACCCAGCGTTCGCTCACGCGACCTCCTCCAGGGGCCAGGTGGGCCGCGCCGGGATGCCCAGGTCGCTCGGGCCGGACGTCGACAGGCGGTGCAGGCCGGCCGCCGCGACCATGGCGGCGTTGTCGGTGCACATGGCGCCGCTCGGCAGGTGCGCGGCCAGCGAGTTCTCCCTCGCCAGCGCGACGACCCCGGCGCGCAGCGCGCTGTTGGCGGCGACGCCGCCGGCCAAGGCCAGCCCGGCCACGTCGTGGCGCTCGAGCGCCGCGCGCATCTTGCGCAGCAGTTGCTCGGCGACGGCCGCCTGGAAGGCCGCCGCGACGTCGGCGACCGCGACGTCGGGCCGCGCCGTGGTCTGGCGCACGACGGCCGTCTTGAGCCCCGAGAAGGAGAGGTCCAGGTCACCGCCGGTCATCGACACGGGCAGATCGAGCACGTCCGCGTGCCCGGTCGCGGCCAAACGGTCGATCTCCGGCCCGCCCGGGTACCCGAGGCCCAGCCATCGCGCGACCTTGTCGTAGGCCTCGCCGGCCGCGTCGTCGATCGTCTCGCCCAGCACGTCGTACTCGCCCGGGCCGCGCTGGAGAACGATGAGGCTGTGTCCGCCCGAGACCAAGAGCGTGAGCAGCGGCCAGGAGAGGTCCGGGTCCTCCAGGAGCGGCGCGAAGAGGTGGGCTTCGAGGTGGTTCACGCCCACCAGGGGCTTGTCCCACGCGAGCGCGTAGGCCTTGGCCGCCGACAGCCCGACGAGGAGCGATCCCACGAGGCCCGGTCCGGCGGTCACCGCGACGCCCACCACGTCGGGCTCGTGCAGGTCCAGACCGGCCTGGTCCAGCGCCCGGGCCACGACCGGCCCCAGGGTGCTCAGGTGGGCGCGGCCGGCGACCTCGGGGACCACGCCGCCGAAGGCCCGGTGCTGGTCGATCGACGACTCGACCACCGACGAGAGGACTCGGTGGTCGTGCGTGACGACCGCCGCCGCCGTCTCATCACAACTCGTCTCGATGCCCAGGATCGCGGCCACCGGACCAGCGTAGAGAGAGCGCGGGCCTAGGGCGCCAGTTCGGCCCACAGGATCAGCGCGTCCTCCCCGGTGCGCTCGTAGTAGTTCTTGCGCACGCCCACCGGCGCGAATCCGTAGCGGTAGTACAGGCCCTGGGCCCGGGTGTTGGAGACGGCGACCTCCAGGGTCGCGCGAGCCACGCCGCGGGCGCGCGCCGCGGCCCACGCGTCGTCGAGCAGCGACGTCGCGACGCCGCGGCCCTCGTCTCCCTGGCGCACGCCCAGGGTCATGACGTGAAGCTCGTCGGCGACGAACATCACGCCGAGGTAGCCGATGACGTGGTCGCCCTCGACGGCGACGGTATAGCGACGCGTGTCGGTCTGGCCGATCTCGTCGAGCAGAATCCCCCGGCTCCACGACTCGCGGAACTGCGACTCCTCGATGACCAGCAGGTCGTAGACGTCGCGACGCTCGGCCGGGCGGATCGTCCAGGTCGTCACGAACGCTCGCGGGTCACGAAGTTGGCGACGGCGTCGGGTTCGCGCAGGTAGAGCGGGGCGACGCCCGCACTCGGCGCGCGCGAGGCGCCCAGGGCCAGCGCGGCCGAGGTCGGGGGCACGCGCGTCGCGTCGAAGGTGACACCCGCCACGTCGAGCACCTCGCGGTAGCGCGCCGCACCGTCGCCGGTCAGCGTGACGTCGATCCCGCCGCTCGCGATTCCTTCCGCCACCGCGCGAGGCGCGACCACCGCGGGGTCGGCGACCGCGGTCACTCGCGCGGCGAGATCGAAGCGCTGGATGAACACCTCACCGCGACGCGCGTCCACGACCGCGAGGAGCCGACCGCGCACCCCCGCCGCGAAGGCGCCGAGGGCGAGCACCTCGAGGGAGGTCACGCCGACGAGGTCGCAACCCAGCCCCTGAGCCAAGGCGCCCGCCGTGGCCAGGCCCACGCGCAGTCCGGTGTAGAGCCCGGGCCCGCGGTCGACCACCACCCGATCGAGGTCACGAGGCGCGAGGCCGACGTCGCCGAGCAGCGCGGCGATCCCCGGGGCCAGGAACTCCGTGTGGCGTCGCCCCTCGTCCAAGACGCGGTCGATCTGCGTGTCGCCGGCGCGCACGCCGATCGCGCACGCCGTCGTCGCGGTCTCGATGGCCAGCAGGTTCACCGGGCCCACCGATCGAGCGCCGCGTGACGAGAGATCGGCGCACTCGCGACGCTCAGCCAGCGACCGTCGTCGTCGGCCACGTCGAAGCGGATCACCAGGACGTCACGGCCGAAGACCGACGCGGCCAACTCGCCCCACTCGACCAGCGCCACCGCCGACTCCTCGACGAGCTCGCCGAGCGCCAGGTCGAGCACCTCGTCAACGCCCTCGATCCGGTAGAGGTCGGCGTGATGGAGGGTCGCGACACCCCGCTCGTTGTCGCAGGCGTGCTCGCGCACCATCGTGAAGGTCGGACTCGTCACCCGGTCCTTCACGCCCAGGCCCTGCGCCGCGCCCTGGACGAACGTGGTCTTTCCCGCGCCCAGGGGACCGGTCAGCAGCACGATGTCGCCGGGGATGAGGACCAGGGCGAACTCCCGACCGGCCAGTCGCGTGGCGGTGGCGTCGCGGCAGTGGCGTCGCCAGGTCACGCCGGCGCCAGGAGGGTTCGCAGGACGCGCAGGTCGGCCCGGACCACCTGGGCCAGGCTCGGCGTGCGCAGCACCGCCGCCGGGTGGTAGGTCGCCATCGCGGGTCCGCCGCCGATCGTGACGACGCGGCCGTGGATCGATCCCATGGATTCGCTGAGACCCAGGACCTCGCGTGCGGCGACCGCGCCCAGGGTCAGCACGGCGCGAGGCTGGACGCTCTGGAGTTGGGCGCGCAGCCACGGACGGCAGGCCTCGAGCTCGTCGGCGGCCGGCGTGCGATTCTCCGGCGGGCGGCACTTGACGGTGTTGGTGACGAAGCACTGGTCGCGCACGAGCCCGACCTCTTCGCGCAGCAACCGGAAGAAGAGGTTGCCGCTACGCCCGATGAAGGGCTCGCCGCCCTCGTCCTCCGTGCGCCCCGGCGCCTCGCCGACGATCATCACCACCGGGTCGCTCGGGCCCGTGCCCACGACCACGCGCTGGCGCGTCTCGGCGAGGCGACAACGCGTGCACGTGGGCAGCTCGGCGAGGTCCAGCGCCATCAGGCCGGCACCAGCACGCGCGGCACCCGCGCGCCCACTCCGCACAGGATCTCCCAGGTGATGGTGTCGGCGCGGCGCGCCCACTCCTCGGCGGTGATCTCCTCGTCACCCTGGCGGCCCAGCAGCACGACGTCGTCGCCCGGGCGCACGTCGTCATCTCCGCAGTCGATCACCAACTGGTCCATCGTCACCGAGCCGGCCAACGGGTAGCGGCGCCCGTGGATGAGGACCTCGCCGCCCCCGTCAAAGAGGCACTGGGGGTAGCCGTCGGCGTAGCCGAAGGGGACCGTCGCGATCGTCGACGCGCCGACCAGCGCCCGTCGTCGCCCGTAGCTCGGTCGCTCGCCGGCCGCCACGCGCCGAACCGCCACCACCCTCGCGTGCAGGCTGAGCGCCGGCTCCAGGCGCCGGCCCCGCGCGTCGAGGACGTCGCCCGTCCAGCCGCTGGGCAGGTACCCGTACAGCGCGAGGCCCACGCGGGCCATCGATCGGCGCGCCTCGGGGTAGGCCAAGGCTGCGGCGCTGTTGGCCGCGTGCAGCACCCGCGGCGCCGCGCCGCGGCCCGCGAGGCCCCCGACGACCGCGTCGAAGCGTTCGATCTGAGAACGGGTGAACGCGCGGTCCTCACCCCCGGCGCCGTCAGCGACGCTGAAATGGGTGTAGAGGCCCTCGACGTCGATCGACCCCGACGCGCGCAGGACGTCAACGACCGCGTCGACCTCGCCGGGCGCGACGCCCATCCGGTGCATCCCGGTGTCGACCTTGACGTGAACGCGGTGACGCCCGCCTCGGGCCTCCGCCGCGGCGACGACCGCGAGCGCGCCCTCCATGGACCCGACCGTCAGCGTGAGGTAGTACTCCAGGGCGTCGGGCACGGTGACGGCGGGGATCTCCGCGAGCAGCAGGATCGACTCGGTGAAGCCGGCGTCGCGCAACTCGATGCCCTCGTCGACGATGGCCACCGCGAGGGAGTCGGCGCCGGCGCCCAGCAGCGCCCCGGCGGCCAGTGGGCCGCCGTGGCCGTAGCCGTTGGCCTTCACCACCGCGCACAGGTCGGTGCCGCCGAGCACATCCTTCATCGCGGTCACGTTGTTGGCGAGCGCCGCGGCGGAGATCTCGGCCCACGCGGGCCGGCGCACGCCCTCAGCGGGCATGTCGGGGCCCTCGGCGCGGCTCGCTCATCGCTACTCGACGGTCACGGTCTTGGCGAGGTTGCGCGGCCGGTCGACGTTGCGCCCCAATCCGCGGGCCATGGCGTAGGCGAACAGCTGCAGTGGCACGATGTCGACCATCGGGCTGAAGAGCGGTTCGGTCGCCGGGACGCGCAAGATGAAGTCGGCGACGGCGTCGATCTGATCGTCGTCGTCGGTGGCGACCGCCACCACGCTCGCCCCGCGCGCCTTCACCTCGGACAGGTTGGAGAGCATCTTCTCGTGCAGCGCGGGGTCGGTCGCAATGGCGACCACCACGACGCCCGGCTCGATCAGCGCGAGCGGGCCGTGCTTGAGCTCACCCGCCGGGTATCCCTCGGCGTGCAGATAGGTGATCTCCTTGAACTTGAGCGCGCCCTCGAGCGCCGTCGGATAGCCGACGTGGCGCCCGATGAAGAAGAAGTCGTGGGCCCCGGCGAGCGCCCCGGCGACCGCTTCGACGCCCGCGCGCCGACCGAGCGCGCGCGAGACCAGCGCGCCGACCGCGCGCAAGCCAAGGAGGTGGGCCTCGACGTCCGGCGCCGGGAGGGTGGCGCGCAGCTGGGCGAGGCGCAGGGCGAGGAGTTCCAGGGCCGCCACTTGCGCGACGTAGGCCTTGGTCGACGCCACGGAGACCTCCAGCCCGGCCCGGGTGTAGATGACGGCGTCGGCCTCGCGCGCCAGCGACGAATCCACGACGTTGGCCACCGCCACCACGCGCGCACCGCGCCGCTTCGCCTCGCGCATCGCCTGGATCGTGTCGATGGTCTCGCCGCTCTGGGAGACCGCGATCACGAGGGTGCCGACCTCGACCACCGGGTCGCGGTAGCGGTATTCGCTCGAGATGTCGACCTCGACGCTGACGTGAGCCCAACGTTCCAGCGCGTACTTCGCCACGAGGGCCGCGTGATGTGAGGTGCCCGCCGCGACGATGACCACGCGGCGAACGTCGCGGAGCTCCTCATCCGCGACCCTCAGTTCATCGAAGGTGATCGTCCCGTCGTCGCGCCGACGGTCGAGCAGCGTCGTGCGCAGCGCGTCGGGCTGCTCGTTGATCTCCTTGATCATGTAATCGTCGTGGCCGCCCTTCTGGGCCGTCTCGAGGTCCCAGTCGATGGCCAGCTGGCGCAGGCGCACCGGGACGCCCTCGAGGTCCACCGCCCGGAAGCCCTCGGGTCCGAGGCGCACGATCTCGTCGTCGTTGACCGCGTAGAAGGAGTCGGCCCGGTCCAAGATCGCCGGCACGTCGCTCGCCAGAAAGGTCGCGCCCTTGGCCGTGCCCACGACGAGCGGCGAGATCCGCCGCGCGGCCACGATCACGTTGGGCTCGGTGGCGTCCACCGCCGCCAGCGCGAAGGCGCCACGCACGACGAGCAGGCTCGCGCGCACGGCGTCGAGGAGCTCCAGGCCATCCGCCCGGCCCTCCTCGATCAGGTGGGCCAGCACCTCAGAGTCCGTCACCGAGGTGAACCGGTGGCCGCGGGCCTCGAGTTCGGCCTGGAGCGGGCCATGGTTCTCGACGATCCCGTTGTGAATGATCGCGACGTGACCCGAGCAGTCCAGGTGCGGGTGGGCGTTGACCGTCTCGGGCGCGCCGTGGGTGGCCCAGCGCGTGTGCCCGATGCCGGACACGAACCCCTCGGGGGCCGACGCGCACTCATCGCGCAGCGATGCGACCGACGCCGTACCCGTCGCGGTGCGCGCGCGCCACGTCTCACCGGCTCGCACGAGGGCCACGCCGGCCGAGTCGTAGCCGCGATACTCCAGGCGCTCGAGGCCGTCCAGCAGGATCTTGAGAGCGTCCGCGGAGCCGACGACCCCAATGATGCCGCACATGGCCCAATCCTACTTGGGGGTGATTGCGGGTCTCGGGGCCGGCGCCGTCGACGCGAGTGGCGAGGACGCCGCGGCGCCGGGGTGGACCGCGAGGTCGCCCGCTCCCACCCTTCGCGCTACGAGATCTTCGCGACGGCCCGGCCCGCGAGGAATCGAAGCTGGTCGTCGTCGCGCGCCGTGTACACGAACAGGGCGGAATGCTTCTCGATCTCGATGGCCGCGACGACTCGACCCTTGCGCACGATCAGGAGCTGGCTGACGAAGGTCTGGGCGTCCACCGTAAAGCCGAGGGTGAAGCCCGCGCTCTGGTCACCGAAGCGCGGTGTCGACAGTTGGCTCACGTGCTCGACCGGGAACTTCGGCTGACCGACGGTGGTCCGGCCGAGGCATCGCACGAAGGTCGCGACAACGCCCCGGTACGCCGCCGACGCGTTGGAGTACGTGGCCAGCTTCTCTTGGAAGATCGGCACGTCATGGTTGTAGATGTCAATGGTCGACGCCGACGCCGTCTGCGTGACGCCCGCGGGTTCCATGTACCGGTAGGTGCAGTCGTGCGCCGGCGTCACGGCGGAGCCGAACGTGGCCCACCGGCTTCCCCCCGAGCCGGCGTAGAGGCGGTGCAGATCGGCCACGGTTAACAGCTCCCGGGCCAGCGGCCGCGCCGCGGCGCCGGCGTGGGGCGCCGGCGAGGCCATCACGACGGCGACCACGGCCAGACCCGAGATCAGTCGCCCCCGCGCTCGTCGCACTAATCGGACTCGCCCGAGGTCGTCACAACGACGTCGTGCTCGCGAATCAGGCGCTGCGTGAAGCGCACGACGACCTCGCCGTCGAGGGCCTCGACCATCACTCGCACCACCGGTTCGGTTCCCGACGGTCGGATCAGCAATCGGACGTCGCTCTCGTCGACGTGCCTCTCCGCCACGATCTCGGCGAAGAGGGCCCGCACGGCGACGTCGTCGTAGGTGTCGCGGGCGACGTTGACGAGGGCCTGGGGCACCCGGTGCCACGCGCTCTCCGCCTGGGCGAAGAGCGGGCCCCGGCGCACGACGAGATCGGCGAGCAGAAGTCCGGTGAGCAGGCCGTCTCCCGTCGGGGAGAGATCACGAAAGATCAGGTGGCCGGACTGCTCGCCACCGAAGCCCCATTCGCGCTCCTCCAGCGCCAGCAAGACGTTGCGGTCGCCCACGTCCGTCTCGACGATCTCGACGCCGCGCCCGCTCAGCGCGCGGTGCACGCCGAGGTTGCTCATCGTCGTGACCACCAGGCCACCGTCCAGCGCCGCCGAGCGAAGGAAATCCAGGGCGAACAGGACCATCATGTCGTCACCGTCGCGCACGACGCCTTGAGCGTCCACGGCGATCAACCGGTCGGCGTCGCCGTCGAAGGCCAGGCCCAGGTCGGCCCGATGACCCTTCACGGTCGCGACCAGGCCCTCGACGTGGGTCGAACCGCAGCGCAGGTTGATGTTGTGTCCGTCGGGCTGGTCGTTGATGATAGTGAGCCGGGCCTCAGTGGTCGAGAAGAGGGTGCGCGCCACGTGGCTGGCCGCACCGTTGGCACAGTCGATCACGAGGTGCAGCGCCGAGAAGTTGCCCGGCACGAGGGCGCGCAGGTGGGCGACGTATTCGGCCTCGGCGGTGGCGTCCACCGGGGGCGCCGGAGGGATGGCGCCGGCCGGCGCGGGCGCGACGTTGAGCGCGGCGGCCACCGCCTCTTCCGTGGCGTGGTCCAGCTTGCCTCCGCCGGGTCCCAGCACCTTGAGACCGTTGTCGTAGTAGGGGTTGTGCGACGCCGACACCACGACGCCCACGCCATCGCGGCGCATCGCGGTCACGGCCACGCCGGGGGTCGTGAAGAGACCGAGGTTCATCCCGGTCGCACCACCGTCCGCCAGCCCGGCGAGCACCGCCGCAGCCAACTCGGGCGAGCTCTCTCGCGTGTCGTGGCCCACGAAGACCGGTGCGTCAAAGACCGCGGCGACGGCGCGGCCGAGTCGGTACGCCACGTCGAGGGTGATCTCGTCGCCCACCCGGCCCCGGATGCCGTCCGTGCCGAACCGCACGGCGTTGGCCATTAGCGCTTCGAGTACTGAGGAGCCTTGCGCGCCTTCTTGAGGCCGTACTTCTTGGTCTCCTTCTTGCGAGCGTCGCGCGTGAGCAGACCGGCCTTCTTCAGCGCCGGGCGAACGGTCTCGTCGACCTCGAGGAGCGAGCGGGCGATGCCCAGGCGCAGCGCGCCGGCCTGCCCGGCCACGCCGCCACCCTCGATGGTCGCGTCGATGTCGTAGGTCTGCTGCACGTCGAGCAGGCGGAGGGGCTCCATCACCATCTGGCGATGGGTGGCCGACGTGAAGTAGTTGTCGAACGACCGCGAGTTGATCGTGATGGTGCCGGTGCCGGGACGCAGGCGCACGCGAGCCACCGACTCCTTGCGGCGGCCGGTGGCTTGAGTCGGGGGCGTGGTCACGTGGTACTCCTTAGCCGCGACGGATCGCCGAGGTGTCGTATGCGGTGGGCTGCTGGGCCGCGTGAGGGTGGTCGGGCCCGGCGTAGACGAAGAGCTTGCCCATCTGGGCGCGGCCGAGGCGGT
>DAIOGY010000014.1:0-14489 GCA_036745005.1 Acidimicrobiales bacterium
CGGAGCCGTGGTCCGTTCCGAGCGACGCGTTGGCCCGCACGCGCCGTCCGAACTCGCTGTAGACGAGGACCGTGACGTCGTTGGCGTGCGCCGTGGCGCTGATCTGGGACAGGAACCGGGCGACGGAACCCGCGACACCGCCCACCAGAGCGGTCTGGGCACTCACTTCGTCGGCGTGCGTGTCGAATCCGCCGAGCGACACCTCCCACACCCGCGTGGGCGCGTTCGCGGCGATGAGGGTCGCCACGACGTCGAGTTGCTGGCTGAGGCTCGGCACCCCGGCGTTCGCGGTGCTGAGGTCGACCGGGGTGGGCGCGGGCGACGCGAGCGCTCCCTGCACGCTGTGGTAGAGCGAGAAGAGATCCGTGAACGACCGGGCCGCGCTGATCTGCAGCGCGGTGTCGGTGGACGAGTGCTGGCCGAGGGATTGGAAACGGCTGCCTACCGCCCCCGCGGGCAGGGTGAGGCCACCCGTGGGAAGGACCGAGCCGCTCTGCTTGACGCCCGCGAGCAACGGCGAGAGCACCGATCCGATCCCGATGGCCAGCATGGGGTTGTGCGCCTGCGTGTCGAGCCAGCGACCGATCCAGCCGCTGGCGACGGGCTCGACCGGCGACGCGCTCTGCCAGATCGCCATGGAGGCGAAATGCGACAGGTTCGGATTGGGATAGCTCACCCCGCGCACGATGGCGAGGCGCCCCGCGGCCCACAGGGACCCGAACCCGGACATCGATCCGTTGAGGCCCAGTCCGTCGGCGAGGGTCAGCACCGCCGTGGGCGCGATGGAGATGCCGGGACGCGACGAGTAGTACACGGGATCCTCGTAGGGCACCACCGTGTTGAGTCCGTCGTTGCCCCCGTAGAGAGTGACGATGACCACGATCGCCTGCCCCGCGGGCAGGGGGCTCGCCGCCGCCGCCTTCATCACGTCGACCACCGACAGCGGCACGGTGCTCGCGAGCGCGCCCGCGCCGGTCAGCTTGAGGAAGTCCCGGCGGCTGATGTTCTCGCACTTCATGCGTTCACCACGTACTCGGGCGCGTTCAGCGCCAGCCACGCCAGTTGCGTCGGATCCGTGCGGACCTTGGTCAGCAGCGCCTTCGTCGAGCGTCCCCACTCCGGAACGCCCAGCCACAACGCCGAGCCCTCGACCCGCTCGCGGGGGCTGAGCGAGGTGATCGGCGTGAGGTCACCGTGCTCGATCAGGAACGACGAGAGCGAGATGCGCTGCTGCGCGGACGCCGCGGTGAGCCAGAACTGATCGGCCGGCCACCCTCCCACGTTGGGGGGGTTGAAGGGGACCTGGCCGAGGTTGCCCAGCCCGCTGATGACGACCTGGGGGGTGGGCAGCGTCGACGGGCGCACTCCGAGCGCGCGACAGGCACTCACGAACCATTCGACCGGCGACTTCGCCTGGGAGTGGGCGGGATTGGCCAGGGCCCGGTGATGCACGAGGGCCTTGACCGCCCGAGCGATGCCGCGCGACTCGAAGGCGGTGGCGATCGAGTCGTCCGACTGCGGGCTCGACGAGTCGAAGAATCGGAACCACAGTCGCTCGGCGATGAACAGCTGGTTCGTGTACAGCGACGTGAGCAGGGCGACGACGCTCGGCCCGGTGAAGGAGCTCGTCGTGCCCAGAATCGTCACGACCGAGTTGTCGTGCAGCGCGGGCCTGTACGTGACCTGTCCCGTGGCCAGCGTGACCCGATAGCCGGTCAGGCTCTTGGCGACCGCCTGGACGTCGTTCTCGGTGTAGTTCCCGATGCCCAGCGTGAAGAGCTCCATCAGTTCGCGCGCCAGGTTCTCGTTAGGTGACGTGGCGACGTTGAGCTCCGAGTCCAGCCAGTACAGCAGCGCGCAGTCGGTGATCATGGCCTCGCTCATCGTGCTGAAGTTCCCGAGGGCGTTGGCCCGCAGCGTCTGGTTCTGCTGGAGCATGGGCAACGGATAGACGACCTTGCTCACCGCGGTGGCCCAGTGCCCGTGCCAGAACCACGTCATGCGCTCGGGCAGCGCGTTGTGGCTCAGGACCATCCGGTCCAGCCACCAGAAGAGGAGCTCGTTGTTCTGCTGGGCCAGCAGGGCCCGCATCTGGGACGCGGGTAGGAAGCCGTAGCTGGGGAACGTCGGCGTGACCACCGTCGACAGTCCAGGATCCACCGCGGGAACGTCAAGGATCGACCTTTGGGTGCGGGCGAGGCCCAGCTTCACGAGCGACTCGTACTGCCCGGGCCGCGGACCGAAGCCGAAGCGGTGGATGAGTCGCGAGATCTGCGCCCGTTCGGACAGCTCGGCCATGGGCCGAACCTAGGGACGGTGCCTGAGAGTGGGGTGCGAGATTCGTGTGAGTTCGATGTGGGGCCGGCGCCGACGAGTCGCGGCGCCCGACGTGGCGGCGCGGGGGGCGCACGGATAAGGTTCCGGCGTGCGGCGCACCCTGGCGGCGGTGGTGTTCATCCTGGTCGTCGCCGGTGTCAGCACGCCGCTCTCGAGCGCGGACACGACATCGACGACGTCGACGACGACGACCACGGTCCACTCCGGACCGACCGCGCCCCTGACCGGGTTGCCCGACCCGACCCGGGTGACGGCGCACCGCCCCGCGGTCACGGTGAAGATCGACAACACCTACGAGGCGCACCCCCAGTTCGGGACCAATCAGGCCGACGTCGTCTACGAGGAGATCGTCGAGGGTGGCATCACCCGACTCGCCGCGGTCTTCAACTCGTCGGCGCCGGCGCGGGTGGGTCCGGTGCGCTCGGTTCGACGCACCGACCGCGAGGTCGTCTATCCCCTGGGGGGCATCTTCGTCTTCTCCGGGGGGGCCCAGTACGCGATCGACAGCATCAAGACTGCACCGGTCAAGCTCTTCAGCGAGTCCAACGCCGGATCGATGATGTTCCGCGACGACCACCGACCGCCGCCGCACAACCTGTTCGCCGACGTCGCACGCCTGATCCATCAGGGTGGATCGCCGCGACCTCCTCAGCCTCTCTTCACCTACTCGATGGCGCGACCGACGCTCGCCGGTCCGGCGAAGTCCTTCACCGTGGGCTTCGCCAACGGCTACGCGACGTCCTACGCGTGGAATCCGAGGTCCCGGTCGTGGGACCGCTCGATCTTCGGCGCGCCGGACGTGGACGCCCTGGGCCGGCGCGTCTCGCCCAAGAACGTGATCGTCATGTGGGTGCACTACCGCGGCGGTGTGGGGGTGGAGGGTGCGGAGGCCGTCCTCACCGGAACCGGGCCCGTCCAGATCCTCACGAAGCACTCGTCGATCCGGGGTCGCTGGTCGCGCGCGTCACTCAAGCGACCGATCGTCTACACCAACCGCGCGGGCAAGGTCATCTCGCTCACCCCCGGACGGACGTGGGTCGAGCTGCTCGACGTCTCCGAGCACGTGTCGCTCACGCGCTGAGTCGCCGCGACGCGCGTAGTAGAAACGATGAGGGCCGTTGAACCGGGGGTGACGTCGGTGGTCGTGGGGAGCGGGGTCGTCGGGCGCACCAGGACGCCAACTGCGTGACGACGACCGACCCCGCGATCGACGCGCTGAGTGACCTCGCGGTCGCGCGCGCCCGACGTCTCCTGGCCGATGCCTCCAAGCTGCTCGGGCGCCGCGATCGCGCCGCGCGCCGCCGCTTCGCCCGACTGCTGCGCGACCGAGGTGCCCTGGGCGTGACGGTGACGCTCACCGACGAGGTCATGCGGTTCACGTCCCGCGACCGGGCCGCGGCCACCCTGCGAGACGCGGTGCGACGCGCGACCGCTGCGGGCTTCGGCTTCTGGAACGTGATGGCGCTGCGCGCCGCCGCGGTGGCGTCACGGCTGGCCCCGGGTCCGGTTCTGGCGGTCGTCCACCGACGGATCCGCCGCCTGACGAGCGACCTCATCCTCGACGCCGAGCCCGCGACCCTGCGACGCCACCTCGATCGGCGCGGGGCCCAGGGACTGCACGCGAACGTGAATGTCCTGGGCGAGGCCGTCCTGGGTGACGCGGAGGCCGACGACCGCCTCGCGCGGGTGATCGAGATGATGACGCGCTACGAGGTCACCTACGTCTCGGTCAAGCTCTCCTCGATCGTGAGCCAACTCGTGACCGTCGACCTCGACGGCTCATTGCGCCGCGTCAACGAGCAACTGCGCGTTCTCTTTCGCGCGGCGGCGCGCGAAGGGGTCTTCGTCAACCTCGACATGGAGGAGTTCCGCGACCTGCACCTGACCGTCGCCGCGTTCTGCACCGTGCTCAGCGAGGCGCAGTTCGTCGGTCTCGGGGCTGGCGTGGTGCTCCAGGCGTACCTGCCCGACGTTCACGCGGTGCTCGACGACCTGGTGGAGTGGGCCCGAGACCGGGTGGCGCGCGGCGGTGCGCCCATCAAGGTCCGCCTCGTCAAGGGGGCCAACCTGGCGATGGAGCACGCCGAGGCCGAGCTCCACGGGTGGACGGCCGCGCCCTACGCCACCAAGGCCGAGGTGGACGCGAGCTACGCCCGGCTGCTCGACGTGGCCTTGCGACCGGAGGCGACGGTCGCGGTGCGCGTCGGCGTGGCCAGTCACAACCTCTTTCATCTGGCGTGGGCGCTGGAGGTGGCGTCGGCGCGAGGTGTCTCGTCGCGCGTCGACGTCGAGATGCTCGAGGGGATGGCCAACGCCGAGGCGCTGGCGCTGGCGCGCTCGGGTGAGACCGTCCTTCTCTACACGCCGGCCACCCGGCGCGACGACTTCGCGGCCGCGGTGGCGTACCTGGTGCGCCGCCTCGACGAGAACACGTCGCCCGAGAACTACCTCAGCGCCGCCTTCTCCATCGGGCGCGACGAGGGTGTCTTTGACGAGCAGCGGCGCCGGTTCGCCGAGTCGGTCGCGCGGCGCCACGACGTGTCCGTGTCGCCGCGACGCTTCCATCCGTCCGACCAGGACTTCACCTCGTTCACCAACGCCCGCGACGGCGACCCCGCCAACCCGGCCTACGTCGAGGCGGTGGTCGAGGTACTCGACGAGCTGTCATCGTCGCGCTTCGAGGTGGGCGTGCCGGGACCCGAAACCGGGGAGGGCCGTGATCCCAGCGCCGGGGGCGACGTCTGGTACCGCTACGGCGTCGCCGACCGTGACCGCGTCGACGACGTCATCGCGACGGCACGCGCCGCCGGCCCGGCCTGGGAGTCGCGTGGCCCCGCGCCGCGCGCCGACGTTCTCGACGCCGTCGCCGCGGCGATGGCGGCGCGGCGGGCCCGGTCGCTGGCGGTGATGGCGCGCGACGCGGGCAAGACCGTCGCGGAGGGCGACCCCGAGGTGAGCGAGGCCATCGACTTCGCGCACTACTACGCGGCCCGAGGCCGCGAGGTGGGCGAGTCGGCGCCGCTCGGGGTCGTCGTCGTGGTGCCGCCGTGGAACTTCCCCTACGCCATACCCAGCGGTGGTGTCGCCGCGGCCCTCGTCGCGGGCAACGCGGTGATCCTCAAGCCGTCGCGCGAGTCGGTCGCGACCGCCTGGGAGGTGGCGTCGGCGTTCTGGGAGGGCGGAGTGCCACGCGACGTGCTGCAGTTCCTGCCCACGCGTGACGCCGACGTCGGCCGTCACCTCGTCACCAACGCCGGCGTCGACGCGGTCATCCTCACGGGATCATTCGAGACGGCGCAGCGGTTCACCGCGTGGCGGCCCGACATCCACCTGATGGCCGAGACCAGCGGGAAGAACGCCATCGTCGTGACGGCCTGCGCCGACGTGGACCTCGCCGTGCGCGACGTGGTACACGCGGCCTTCGGCCACGCCGGCCAGAAGTGCAGTGCGGCCAGCCTTGCGATCGTCGAGTCGTCGCTCCTCACCGACGGGGCCTTCCTGCGCCAGCTGCGCGATGCGGTGGCGAGCCTGCGCGTCGGACCGGCCTGCGACCTGGGGACCATGGTGGGGCCGGTGATCCGCCCGGCGGAGGGCGCGCTGGCGCGCGCGCTCACCGCGCTCGACGAGGGCGAGAGCTGGCTGGTGGAACCCGCGTCGCTCGACGCCGGATACCTCTGGCGTCCCGGCGTGAAGCTCGGGGTCCGCCCCGGCTCGTGGAGCCACCTCAACGAGTGGTTCGGTCCGGTGCTCGGCGTCATGGCGGCGCCGGACCTGGCCACGGCGACGCGCTGGCAGAACGGCGTCGCCTACGGACTCACTGCGGGGCTGCACTCTCTCAGCACGTCCGAGTGCGAGTACTGGCTCGAGCACGTCGCGGCGGGCAACCTCTACGTCAATCGCGCCACGACCGGAGCCGTCGTGAACCGCCAGCCCTTCGGCGGATGGAAGCGCAGTGCGGTAGGCCCCACGGCGAAGGCGGGGGGACCGAACTACGTGGCCGCCCTGCGACGCTGGCCGCGCGCCACGGACGTCGCCGCGGCCCAGCGCGAGCTGCGCGAGTGGTGGGCCAGGTCGGGGGGAGAGGCCGTGGACCCCGCCGGGCTGCGCATCGAGCGCAACGTCCATCGCTTCCGGCGGCCCACGGTGGCGCCGATCGTGCGCGTGGACGATCGTTGGACGAGCGAGGACGCGGCGTATCTTGCGGCCATCTCGTCGATCACCGGGGTGGCGATCGCGACGAGCGCCGCCGACGCGTCACTCGCGGACCGCGTTGACGTGCGCGAGAGCGTCGACCAGCTGGTTGAGCGCTGCGTCGAGGGAACCCGGGTTCGCTGGCTGAGCCGCGAGGTGGCGCCCGCCGATGCGTTGCTGGCCCGCGGCGTGTCGGTAGATCGTCGTGCGCTGGCCCAGGCCGGCGCGATCGAGGGACCACGGTGGCTGCTCGAGCAGAGCGTGGCGCTCACCAATCACCGCTACGGCAACGTCGGCGTCGGACCCCAGCCGCGCGTGCCCGGTCTCGCGTCGATCGAACCACACGGCGCGCGTCGCGGCTAGCGGCGCCGGTGCCCGAAGGAGCCGTACCGCGCCTTTGGTAGCCTTGACGCGGTTCGACGCCGTCGTGGACGCCTCGCGAGGCCCTGGCGCGGCAGGTCAAAGGAGAGTCGTGAAGGTCTTGGTTCTGGGCGGTGACGGGTTTTGCGGGTGGCCGACGTCGCTGCACCTGTCGGACGCGGGTTTCGACGTGGTCATCGTGGACAACCTGAGCCGACGCGAGATCGACCTCGAGCTCGAAGTGGACTCCCTCACGCCCATCAGGCCGATCGGCGAGCGCCTGCGCGCGTGGCAGCAGGTGACCGGCAAGGAGATCGGCTTCGTCCACCTCGACCTGGCCGAGGAGTTCGACCGCTTCGAGACGCTGCTGCGCGCGGAGCGCCCCGACGCGATCGTCCACTTCGGCGAGCAGCGCGCCGCCCCCTACTCCATGCGCAACACGATCGCCAAGCGCTACACGGTGGACAACAACGTTCGCGCGACGCACAACGTGCTGGCGGCCATCGTCTCGTCGGGCCTGGACATCGCGCTGGTCCACCTGGGCACGATGGGCGTCTACGGCTACGGCTGGTCCGGCTCGGCGCCAATCCCCGAGGGCTACCTCACCGTGCGGGTGCCCACCCCCGACGGCGAGATCGACCGCGAGATCCTGCACCCGGCGAACCCGGGCTCGATCTACCACCTCACCAAGACCCTCGACCAGCTCCTCTTCGCCTTCTACGCGGCCAACGACCAGTTGCGCATCACCGACCTGCACCAGGGGATCGTCTGGGGGACCCAGACGCCCCAGACGATCCGCGACGAGCGCCTGATCAACCGATTTGACTACGACGGCGACTACGGCACGGTCCTCAACCGCTTCTTGATGCAGGCGGCGATCGACCACCCGTTGACGGTGCACGGCACCGGGGGCCAGACGCGGGCGTTCATCCACATCCGCGACACGGTGCGCTGCGTGCAGATCGCCTTGGAGAACCCGCCCACGATGGGCGACAAGGTCAGCGTCTTCAACCAGGTCACGGAGACCTATCGCGTGCGCGACCTGGCCGAGCTGATCTCGAAGATCACCGGCGTCAAGGTGGCCAACCTGCCCAACCCGCGACGCGAGGCGGTCGAGAACGACCTCAACGTGAGCCGCGACCGGTTCATGGCGCTGGGCCTCAACCCGACCGTCCTGTCCGAGGGCCTCCTCGAAGAGGTGCGCGACGTGGCCGAGAGGTACCGCGACCGCGTCGACGTGACCAAGATCATGGCGCGCTCGGTGTGGCGCAAGGGCATGGAGACCTCCCCCGACCTCGTCGAGGGCTAGAACCGTCCCCCGCTGAGGTTCGTCGGGGTGTGAAAATCACCTCATGCCCACGATCTACGAGTACGTCCGCCACCCGCGGGCGGAGGAGCTAAGGCGCCAGGGTCCGGTCAAGACCGCCGACCTGCGCCGCACCGACCACCAGAACCCGATCATCCGTCTCAACAACAAGATCGGACTGCGCACCACGCTCATCGTCGGGACCATGTGGGCCGCCTACATCTTCACGATCCTGGCGCTCCTGGCCCTGCCCGACGCCATCAAGCAGGGCACCTACTACATCGTGGTCTGGCTGTCGAGCAGCTTCCTGCAGCTGGTGCTGCTGCCCATCATCATCGTGGGCCAGAACATCCAGGCCGCCGCGGCCGACAAGCGCGCCGAGGAGACCTACAAGGACGCCGAGGCCGTGCTGAAGGAGGCCGAGGAGATCCAAAAGCACCTCCTGGCCCAGGACCAGGCCATTTCCGACATCGTGGCGCGCTTGGAGAAGTTGATGCCGCCAACCACGGGCGCGACGACCTAGCCATCCGGCAAGAATGGCCCCGACATGGCCACACTGCACGTGATCGCGGCGCCCTGGTGGGCGTACGTCCATCCCGCGGCCCCCTTGCCCGCGGCGCGCGCCGTCGTCGTGGGCGTCCCGGCGGCCATCCTCCTGCTCTACTGGTGGGTGACCCGGGGGCGGAGCGGCCGGTGAGCGCGCCGGCGCACTACGTCCCGCTCGACGAGCGCGGCTGGCGCCTCTCGGTGGGGCTGCGCCCGCTCGACGAGGCGCACTGGCTCGAAGTGGACGACGACCGCGCGGCGCAGCTGGCCCTGAAGGACCGCTTGGTGCGCGAACGCCGCGACGTCGTCGTCGCGACCCGTCCGGAGGGGGACGAGGCGAGCGCCGAGCTGCTGGCCGCGGTCGTCGGCTGGCTGGGTGCCCATCACCCGGAACTGGAACTCCAGGTTGACGACGCGGAACACCCGGTCGTGTCGGCGAGCCGGCTCGTCCAAGAGGACCTGTGCGTCCTGGTGCGCAGCGACGCGTGGCGGCTCGTGGCGGCGAGCGTGTGCTTCCCCTCGCGCTGGTCGCTCGCGACCAAGATCGGCACCACGCTCGACGAGATTCACGGTCCCGTTCCCGGCTACCCCGAGGAGCTGGGCCGCGCGACCAGGTCGGTCTTCGACCGCCTCAGGCCGCAACGCTCGTTCTGGCGGCTGAACTGGACCCTGCTCGACCGCGCCGACCTGCATCAGCCCGAGGCCGCGCGCGGCTCGATCGACGGACCGGTGACCGACTGGTCCTTCCGGGTCGAGCGCCAAACGATCCGAAGCCTGCCCGACACCGGGGCCATCGTCTTCACGATCCGCACCTACGTCCGGTCCCTCGACGAGGTGATCGCCGCACACGTCGACGTCCGCGACAATCTGCTGGCGGCGCTCGACCAGGCGCCCGCCGCGATGCGCGCGTACAAGGGCTGGTGCGGCGTGGCCGACCGACTGCGGGCCGAAGGCGGGGCGTGACGGCCCCGGGCCGCGTCCGGTGGCCGATCGTGGCCGTCGTGGCGGCGACGATGGCGGTCGCGGGGCCCGCGCTCGCCGCCCGCAACCCCGGCCTACCCAATCCGAGGCTGACGCCGGGAGCGGCGAACCAGGGGGTCACCCAGGCGAACATCCGCTCGACGATCTGCGTGCCGGGCTACACCAGTCGGATCCGCCCGCCCGAGTCGTACACCGAGGCGCTCAAGTATCGCCAGCTCGACGGCGGCTACAACCTCGCGGGCGACACGCGCGCGGGCGACTACGAGGAGGACCACCTCATTCCCCTTGAGGTCGGCGGGAGCCCGACGTCGGTCAAGAATCTCTGGCCGGAACCGCGCGGCGTCACCTGGGGCGCCACGCGCAAGGACACGCTGGAGAACACGATGCACCGGATGGTCTGCGACGGAGCGATCAGCCTGGCCGCGGCCCGTCGCGTCTTCACGACCGATTGGATCGCGGGCTACCAGAGGTACGTCCGATAGTCGCGCCAGTGGCGCGGTGACGGCGTCCGACTGCTTCGGTGCGCCCGGGTGCGTTTAGCGCCGGCGCGACCCGGCGAGCGCGACGTCACCGCGGCGAGGACGCGATGAGGTCGAGCGAGTCCCCGGGGTGTGCCTAGAGCGCCTTCACCAACGCGAGGGCCGCGGGATACTGGGCCTTCAGGTCGGTCTGCAGCTTGGCGAAGAGCGTCCTGTCCTGCGCCACCGTGGTGCCCGTGGAGCTCATGGCGGTGAGTAGGGACTCCTCGGAGGTGAGGATCGAGAGGAAGTTAGAGTACGTCGTACTCGCCGAGCCCTCGACCACGTAGCTGCCCTCCATGGTGGAGAGCGACCCGTTCACGCTCGCGGCCGCCGTGGCCGCCGCGGTGGTCACGCACGTCAGCGAGGTGCACGTGGCGACCGCCTTGTCCAGGGCCTCGAGGGACGACACGACGGTGTTGTTGGCGGAGGTGACGATGGCGCGGTCGTTGTTGGAGACGACGCCCCAGTGGAAGTAGAAGCCGTAGTAGCGATTGTGATCCCAGCGATTGTTGGCCACGCCGCTGGCGATCCCGAAGATGATGGCGATGACCAGGAGCACCCTGACCGGGCGCATGACGATCCACGGCCCACCCGGCGACGGCTCGCTCGGGGCCGCTGGTTCGGACGCGATGGCCGGGGGGGCCCACGACGGTCCGCTCGACGCAGCCGGTGCGGGCTCGGGCGGCGCCGCCGACGGGGCGGAGGAGTCGAGCACGCCATCGCCGAAGAAACCTTTGAACGGCTGGGTGGGCGTGAGGAGACCCCAGTACGCCGAGAGGCGAAGGTGGTAGCGCAAGACCAGGGCGGCCGTCTGGTGGAGCGACCTCGGGGTCCGACCCTGCACCAGCCCGACGACCCACATCGCCAACACGTAGGGCCACACCCCGCCCAGGAGCACGTAGCCCACGATCTGGGCCGGGATCGCCAAGATGATGCGGAAGAACACCGCCGAGCGGCGCAAGGGCACGTGGTCGATCTCCAGATCGACCGGATCGCCCGGCCGGAACGAGAAGTGCACGCCCGGCCAGACGTCGTCCAACAGGTACGCGTAGGCCAGGAGTCGGGCCTCGAAGCGATAGAACCCCGTGAGCTGGGTCTGGAAGCCGTCGGGTACACGTCCGGTGAAGAGCGCGGCGAACCACGAGAGGACGATCATCACGGCGGCCGCCACCGCCACGGCGACGAAGGCGATGCACAGGGGGATGACGAGAAAGAGCCGGAGCAGGATCGTCCAGCGCCTCTGCTGGGGCGGCTCGAGGGATAGGTCCAGCGTGACGCGAGCGCTGAGCGCCGTCACGGGAGGCGTTGACGCATCCCCTGATTCGCTGCTCACGATGCACCCCGCCTCGCTGCGGTGCCAGGAAAGGGGCCGCTCGCTTCAATCTAGTTTGATGCGATGCTCGCCGAGGACCACGGCGACTACCCGCGCAGCAGGTCCCTCGCGATCGCGACGATCTGCATCTCGTCGGTGCCGGCGTAGATGCGCAGCACCCGAGCGTCGCGACTGAGCTGCTCGACCCGGTAGTCGGCGATGTAGCCGTTGCCGCCGAAGACCTGGATGGCGTCGTCGGCCACCTGGCACGCCGCGCGCGCGGCGTAGAGCTTCATCGCTGACGCCTCCGCGAAGGTCGGGACCGCCCCGTCGACGGAGCGCTCCAGGTGGCTGAAGACGAGGTTGCGCACGTTGACGCGCGCCACCTCCATCTCGGCCAGCTTGAGCTGGATCAGCTGGTAGTCGCCGATGGCGTTGCCCCAGAGGCGGCGACTTCGTGCGTAGCCGACGCTGAGACGCAGGCACTCCTCGATCACGCCGAGCGCCATCGCCGCGACACCGGCGCGTTCGGCCACGAAGTTGTCCCGGGCGCTCTGGCGGCCTCCGCCGGGCGGCTCCTCGGTCTCGCCCAGGAGCCGGTCGCGGCCGGCTCGCACGTCGGCGAGGAATACCTCGCCGGTGGGCGACGCGTGCTGGCCCATCTTGCGAAGGGGCGCCCCCAGCGTGAGTCCGGGCATGCCGGCGTCGAGCACGAAGGTCACCACTCTTCGCTCGCGCGGATCGACCGCCGAGCCGTCGTCGAGCTTGGCGTACAGGACGATGGTGTCGGCGTAGGGGCCGTTGGTGATCCACGTCTTCTGGCCGTTGAGGACGTACTCGTCGCCGTCGCGTCGCGCGGTCGTGCGCATCCCGCCCAGGGCGTCGGACCCCGAGTCCGGCTCCGTGAGGGCCCACGCCCCCACCTTGTCCAGGGTCATGAGGTCCAACGCCCACCGCTCCATCTGCGCCGGCGTGCCCAGACGATTGATCGTGCCGGCGGCCAGCCCGGCCGAGACGCCCAGGCTCGTCACGAGCCCCGGGCTGACCCGGCACAGCTCGATCGTCGAGATGATGGTGGCCGCCGGGTCTGAGCCGCGCCGCTCGACGCCGTCGACGCCGTCGCGCTTGCGGGCCAGCTGGCGCGCGAAGCTCTCGCGGGCGATCTCCTTGAGCCCGAAGGCGTCGTACATCGCGCGCAGGACCTCGTAGGGGGGCTCCCCGTGGTGCTCGAGGTCGTCGAGTCGGGGACGGATCTGCGCGTCGACGAAACGCCGGACGGCGTCGGCGATGGCCCGGTGCTCGTCGGACCACTCGTACATCGGGGCTAGGCGTCCCGGCTGACGCGGGTCAGCGTGTTGCGGTCGGTGTGCAGGATGACCGCCGGCCACATCTTGTGCTCCATGACCGTGGTCTCGTCGTAACTGAAGGTGTCACCATCCACCGTGACGGTCACGTCGAAGCTCGTGGTGTGCGCGACCACGTCGAGGTACAGGTTGGACAGGATCCCGTACGTGTCGGACCCGACGCCGGCGTGGAGTCGAAACGTCGTCGCGTCGGGCGCGACGGTGGCGCCGGCCAGGACCGCTTGGCCGTGGGAGAGGACGAAGGCGCGAGTCACCTGGCTCGCGGCGGCGTCCCACATCCAGTACCCGACCTCGTGGTGGAATGGCTGGTCCTGGTCCCGGCTGAAGATGGCGGTGCGGTAGTCGAGTCCGTAGAGGCGCTGGTCGCCGTTGTCGACCGGTCCGAATCCTTGGAAGGTCGCGCGCTCGCGATACGGCGTCTCACTGAGCTTGCCGTCCTCGTTGTGGTACGAGACGTCGAGGCCGTCGTAGCCCGACTCCCAGGTGCCGACGAGCCCCGCGAGCGGACCCCACTCCTCGTAGGACATGTCGTCTCCTCAGCGCCGGCCGTGCGGCCCGCGCGTGGGTCATCCTACGGCGTGGCCCCTGCCGGCGACCCCGCGGCGACGAGCTGGTGGCCGAGTCGCGCGAGCGACGTCGTGAGGTCCAGGCTGACCACGGCCGGGATCACCGCCAGGTAGGGGTGGTGGCGCAGCCCCAGGAGGTAGAGCACGATGAGCGCGGCGTCGACGCCGACGCGACGCAGCGGTCCGCTCTCGCCGAGGTGCACGCAGGTCAGCGCGCTGACGACCACGACGTTGAGTCCGGGCACGATCACCGCCGGTGACCATCGACCCACCAGCTCGCGTCCGGCCAGGGCGTAGCTCGCCGTGCCGATCACGATGAGGGCGTAGGACGTCGTGACGAGGGTCGCGGCCAACGTCGCGTTGATGGGCTGGGCCGTGCCGGGACCGTGAACGACGACCGACTCCAGCAGCCCGAGTCCCGCGAAGAGCGCGACCACGCCGTAGCGAAGCAGCCGGTGCACCGCGGTGACGAGTCCGAGCGTCTGGACCAGGGTCGGCGCGGGCACCGGGGCCTCGTAGGGGCGCGTCATCGTGGACCAGTCGCGGCCGGTCCATACGCGCCACTGGCGTTCGCCGCCGGGGTCCGGGTACCAGCCGGGCGGCACCGGGTCGGTGGTGGCGGAGCTCACCGGCTCATCCTCCCATACGCCTGCGCGGCGCCACTCGCGCGAACGAGTCGGGCTCGCACTCGACGACGCGCGTTGCGGCCCGTGCGGTCGTCGCGCTAGGGAACGAACGACGCCACGGTGCTGGGTGCGCTCAGCGAGCACCGTGACGCGCCGCACGCCACGGCGGTGAATGGCGACGGGGCGTAGCGCAGTTCGTCCACCGCGAGGGAGGTGGCGCGGGTGGAGGCGAGCCAGGGCCCGAGATGGGTGCTGCCGACCAGGACACAGCGTCCCGACGGAGTGCAGGCCATGGCCGTGGGGGAGCCCGACAGTCGTCGGACGGACCAGCCCCGTCCGAGCGCACGTGAACGGGCCCACTCGTCGCCGGCGCTCGTCG
>DAIOGY010000015.1:0-14363 GCA_036745005.1 Acidimicrobiales bacterium
CCGCCACTGAGCAGAACCACTTCTCGCCGCTCACTCTGCACGCTCCGGGAACCTGGGGATCGGGCGCCGCGCTCGCGACGTTGGCCCCGACGTCCGAGCCGCCCTGGACCTCGGTGAGGAACTGCGATCCACGCAGGGCCTCGTCGACGTCGCTGGAGGTGAGCCCCGGGAGGTACTGGCGGCGCAGCTCGGCGGTGGCGTGGTGCTCGAGCGCCCTGCGCAGCCCGATCGTGCACACGACCGGGCACGCCTGACCACCCTCGCCCACGTGCGACAGGAGGTAGAACTGAGCCGCCACCTCGAAGGCCCCGGCGTGGTCCAAGCGCGTCGACAGCAGGCCCGAACCCCACACCTGCGCCGCGGCGGTGCGCTGCGCCGGATGGAACTCCACCTCCTCGACGAGTTCACCGACCCCGTTGAAGGCGCGTAGCCGCGGGAGCTCTCGAGTTCGCTCCAGGATCTCCACCGCCGGCTCGATCGCCGCGACCACGGCGCGCGAGAAGGACTCCGTCGTGGCGGCGACGCGCGCGGCGTCCTCGGCGCCTAGATACTGCTCGAGCCGAGTCCCCAGCGAGTGGTCGGACCCGAAGAAGCCTTCCGACTTCTCGGCTCGCCACGCGACGAGGTCGTCGCGTCCCATCTGGTCCATCCGGTCTCCCACTCCTTGCCAGTAGGGATAGCACACCGGACTTCTCGGCGGTGCCGAGGGTGGCGCCGCGACCCTTCGACCAATCAGCCCCCACGAAGGGTTGTAGCGCGCCGCGGGCTGTGCCACCACGCCGACCCCGCACGGGGGCGGCGACAGCGGCGAGACTGGTCGTCGTGACCACGCACGCAGCCGATGAGTGGCGGCGCGCGCTCGCCGCGTGGGCCCTGCCCGAGGAGATCGTGGCGTCGGCGCCGGAGAGCCCCTGGTCGTTTCCACCGGAGCTGTTTGACGTACCCGAGGTGATCGCGGCGACTCCTTCTCACGATCGCGCGCGCGAGGTCCTGTCCGAGGGAGGCTCGGTGCTCGACGTCGGCTGCGGCGGCGGCACCGCCGCGTACGCCCTGACCCCACCCGCGGCTCTGGTCGTCGGCGTCGACCCCTCACGCGAGATGCTCGCGATGTTCCGCGCCAACGCGCAACGTCGCGCCGTGCGTTGCCAGGTGATCGAAGGCACCTGGCCCGAGGTCGAAACGGCGACTCCCGCCGCGGACGTGGTGACGGCACATCACGTGGCCTACAACGTCGGCGACATCGTGCCGTTCCTCACCGCCCTGGACAGGCACGCCCGGCGGCGCGTGGTCCTCGAACTGTCTGTCCGCCATCCCCTCACCTCCCTCTCACCCGCCTGGCGCCACTTCTGGGGACTGGAGCGGCCGGAGACCCCCACGTCCGGTGACCTGCTCGACGTCGTGGCGGAGATGGGCATCAGGGCTCACTCGGCGTCGTGGCTCGGCGCGGCGAGGCCCCCCGGGGACCCCGAACAGGTGGCGCGCCGACTGCGCGTGCGCCTGTGCTTGCCCGCGTCACGCGAACAGGAGGTGCGCGACTATCTGTCCACCCAGCCCGTAGCGCGACAGAGAGAGCTGACGACGATCTGGTGGGATCGAGCGTGACGCCGCGGCCTATCGTCGTGCCATGGCGCAGCGACATGTCGAATGGCCCGAAGGGTTCATGTGGGGGACCTCCACGTCGGCCTACCAGATCGAGGGCGGGAGCGAGAACACCGACTGGTGGCGCTTTGAGCGCACCGAGGGCAGCGGGGTCGCGGAGACCTGTGGTGCGGCGTGCGACTCGTGGCACCGCTACGAGGAGGATCTCGATCTTCTGGCCTCGCTCGGCCTGAAGTCGTATCGATTCTCCCTGGAGTGGGCGCGCATCGAGCCCCATCAGGGTGTGATCTCCCGTGAGGCGATCGCCCACTATCGCGATGTCCTGAGGGGCTGCCACTCGCGCGGCATCGTGCCCGTCGTCACCTTCCACCACTTCACCCTGCCCCTCTGGGTGGCCGACGCCGGGGGCTTTGAGAACCCGGAGATCGTCGAGTGGCTGGCTGGGTACGCGCGCGCCGCCGCCGCCGCCCTGGGTGACCTGATCGGCGTCGCGTGCACGATCAACGAGCCCAACATCGTCGCGGTGATGGGCTACCTGATCGGGCTGTTCCCGCCCGCGGCGACCGACTGGGAACGGTTCGTCGACGTGAACGCCACGCTGCGGAACTGTCACGTCGCCATGCGCGACGCCCTGCGTCAAGGTCCCGGCACCTTCCCGATCGGACTGGCGCTCTCGATGCAGGAGTACGAAGCGTTGCCCGGCGGTGAGGACCTCGTGGCCATGGTCCTCCACGAGATGGAGGACCTGTATCTGGCCGCGGTCGCCGACGACGACTACGTCGGCGTGCAGTGCTACACCAAACTCCAGTTCGGCCCGGACGGGCTCGTGGAGCACCCGGCCGGCGAGCTCACGGACATGGGATATCTCTTCTGGCCCGAGAGCGTCGAGTACACGATCCGACGCGCCGCGCGACTGACCGGACTTCCCGTCATCATGACCGAGAACGGCATCGGCACCGACGACGACGCGCAGCGGATCCGGTACTTGGACGGTGCCATGCGCGGCGTGCGCAACGCGCTCGACGACGGCATCGACCTGCGGGGATACTTCCAGTGGTCGCTCCTGGACAACTTCGAATGGACGTTCGGCTACCGCCCCAAGTTCGGGATCGTCGCCGTCGACCGCTCGACGTTCACGCGGACACCGAAGCCGTCCGCCCAGTGGTTCGCGGACGCGACGAGGGCGTTTTCGGACAGTGGACCGTAGCTCGCGAGGTCGTCCCGGCGCCCGAGATGCGCCCGGACGCCTGGACGATTCGACTTACTTGAGCAGGGACACCCGACCGAGGAGGCTGTGCTTCTTGCCGAGGTTGTCGGTGATGTAGACGCTGGCCTGGATGGTCGGCCGGTTGGGATTGGCCATGAGGTACCTCTGGCTGGCCTTCGAGAGGTGGAGCGTCACGCTCGCCACCTGTTGGCGGCTGACGTTGAACGACAGCGTCCCGAAGTCCACCGTCTGGGTGACCGACCTCTTGGCACCGGGCTTCTTGACCGCGATGCGCGCTGACACGTCGAGCGAGCCGCTGCACGGAGCGTTCGTGCACGAGATCTTGAGGGCCAGCGTCTTGGCCGTCTTCTTCAGCGTGACGTGAGTGCTGACGAGCTTCACGACGGGCGGCGCCGTCAACGTCACGGTGGTCGGGGTCGACGACACGGCCAGGTACGTGCTGTCGAAGGCCTTCGACGCCGTCACGAAGCAGGTCCCCCCGGACGTGGCGCTGAGGGCACTCCCGGTGACCGCGCAGCCGGACGCGGTGCCGTCAACGACGCTGAAGGACACCGCGCCCGTCCCCGAGCCGCCGCTGGTGGCCAGGGTCAGGGGGGTCCCCAGGGTTCCGCTGACGCTGGTTACCGAGAGGGCCGCCTGCGCGGTGCCCGCCGTGGCGGTGAACTTGAACGACGCGTCGATCCAGCTCAGTCCGGTCGGGGCCGGACCGCAGTTGGTCGAGGCACTGGCGTCATTGCCTGGGAACGCCGTGATGTTGAGTTCGCACAGGTAGACCGAGTACGAGGTCCCGATCACTACGGACGACGGGACCGGAATCGAGCCGCCCAGGACCGGCGCGTACAGCGTCTTGCCGTCGTAACAGGTGTCGGAGATGGTCACCCCGGCCGCGCTGCCAACGATGTCGGCGGCGCCACCCGAGGGAACCCAGTTGACGGCGAGGAACGCGGCGGGAACGCTGCCGTATCCGCCGGACACGCAACTAGCCGGTGGCGCCGCGGGCGCCGTGCCCGTCGCGACGGCCTGGCTCTGCTGAATTGAGTTCGCCCACCAGTATCCGGTGTTCGCCGCCGCGTCGCTCACCGTGATCGTGCTGCTGGGCGGGCCGGCCGCGACGGTGGCCGCGATCGTGGGCGCGTTGGGCGCGCCGGTCTGGCTCGCGTACGTCATGAGGTACTCCGCGACCGGTGACTCCGCCGCGGTGGCCACCGCGACCACGCAGCCGAAGAGGCCGGCGTTGGACTCCGCCGCCGTGGGCGGACAGGTGCCGTTGGGGTCGGCGGCCGCGAACGTGGCCGGAACCGCAAAGGCGGCGGTCGAGCACGTTCCGGCCACGCCACCCGGACACCCGGTGTCGGTGGCGTTCGCGGTGAAAGTTGCGAGGGCGCTCGTGTCGGCCTCCGAGGCGAGCATGACCGACGTCGAACCGACTCCGGCGAGCAGGGACGCCTCGGCCGCGATGGCGGCGCCCGACGCGGTGTCGCAGTCGAAGGTGACCTGCGTGGAGCCCGCGGTGGCCCCGACGATGAAGTTTCCCACGACCATGCCGGTGCCCGACGTCACAGTGGCGTTGCACGGCGCCGCGACCACGTGTGGGCGCTCGAGAGCGTTGGCGGCGGAGCCGGCGAGTGTGGTCATGCCGGCGATCGCCAGAAGCAGCGCGGACACCGCCACGGCCGATGTCGAGAATCGATGACGTACGACCCGGCGTGAGTTGGCCGACCGATTGGTGATCATCAGAAACGCCCCACTTTCGTGTGTCCATTGACTCTGCGTCAACGCGACCTCGCCGATCGATGCCGACGAGGTCGCGTGCGAAGTTGGCACCAGGTTATGCAATTCGCCTAAGGATTGCTCGTCGCAGTCCGCGAATCAGGGTGCGTCGAAGGTCGAGACTCAGTCGATGGGGCGTCTCCCGCAAGGCCAGAGATGGTTACCTGCCGGTAAACCGTCTGCGATGAATTGTCCAGAGATTGTGTCCTCGCGCTGTTGGCGAGCCACGATGAGCCGCACGACTCCAACAGACTGGATGGAGTGAGGCGGCGATGACATCACGATCGGACGCGTTGAAGCGGTTCGTCGCGGTAACGGTCGTGTTCCTGCTCGCCGTCGTGCTCGGCGCGACCGTGCGGAGTCCATCTGGTCCCGCGGCGGCGGCACCCCTTTCGTGGACCGTCTATCACGGGAGCGCCGCGGGGACCGGCGTGGCGTCGTCGCTGCGAACGATCGACACGTCGCGGCGCGAGTGGACCTCACCCGAGCTCGACGGACAACTCTATGGAGAGCCGCTCGTCTACGCCGACGAGATACTCGTGGCCACCGAACACGACACCGTGTACGCGCTCTCGAGCCGCAACGGCTCCGTCCGCTGGCGTCGCCACCTCGCACCGCCCGTGCCGTCGTCGCGCCTGCCCTGCGGCAACATCTCGCCCTTCGTGGGAGTCACCGGCACCCCGGTGGTCGATCCGCGGCGAAACGAGGTCTTCGTCGTGGCCGACGAACTCGTGCGTGGTCGTCCCCAGCACCGACTGGTCGGACTGAACGCGTTGACCGGAGCGCTCGAGCTCAATCAGGGAGTCGATCCACCACGGTCGGACCCTTCCGCACTGCTCCAGCGCACCGGATTGACCCTCGACGCGGGACGAGTCGTCTTTGGCTTCGGGGGCAACTACGGCGACTGCGGAGCGTACCGCGGCCGCGTCGCGGCGGTGGGCGAGGGGGGCGGCAGGGCGATCTACTTCACCGTGGACGCTCGCGGTGACCAGCGTGAGGGGGCGATCTGGATGGGCGGGGCCGCACCGGTGGTGGACGCACGCGGGAACATCTGGGTCAGTGTCGGCAACGGCTCCGCGACGTCGGCCCAGTCCACGTACGACGACAGTGACGCGGTCCTGGAGCTCTCATCCACCCTGCGACTCGAGCAGTACTTCGCGCCGACGTCGTGGTATCAGGACAACGCCAGCGACGCGGACCTGTCGATGGCGCCGGCGCTGTTGTCGAACGGGTACGTCGTCGCCTCGGGCAAGTCGCGCATCGTCTATCTCGTGAACGCGGCGCGCCTGGGGGGGATCGGCGGCCAATCGGCGAGCCTCGAGTCGGCGTGCGGCAACGACATCGACGGCGGCGCGGCGGTGCTCGGGACCACGGTGTTCCTCCCGTGCCTCAACGGACCGGTCGCCGTGCGGGTATCTGCGTCGCCCGCGTCGGTGTCGATGCTCTGGAGCGCGTCGGCCGGGGGCGGACCGCCGATCGTGGCCGCGGGGGAGGTGTGGACCCTTGGATCGGACGGGGTGTTGTACGGTCTGGACCCCGCCACGGGATCGATCCGGCAGCGCGCCAGCGTCGGGGTTGCCGCCAACCACTTTCCGACCCCGGGGATCGGCGACAACCTGCTGCTCGTGACGTCGTCGAACCGAGTGATCGCCTTTCGTGCGACGCCCGGGGGTTAGGACCAACCATCACCCGCACGAAGGCCCCCGGGGGCCAGGCGCTGGCCATGAAAAGGTTCTCGACGCACGGCGGGCCCGCCATTACTGTGGGGCGCGGAGGCAACGGTCTTCACAGGTGAGGGGGCGGTGATGAGCGGCGTACGCGTTCTTGTGGGCACTCGAAAGGGTGCGTTCATTCTGAAGTCCGACGGCCTGCGCAAGTCGTGGGATGTCAGCGGTCCGTTCTTCGGCGGATGGGAGATGTACCACGTCAAGGGCTCGAAGGTCGACACCGATCGCATCTACGCGTCGCAGTCCACCGGCTGGTTCGGGCAGCTCATCCAGCGATCCGACGACGGCGGCGCCACGTGGAACCCGGTCGGCAACCAGTTCCAGTACGAGGGCGTGCCGGGGACCCACCAGTGGTACGACGGGACGCCCCACCCGTGGGAGTTCGCCCGCGTGTGGCATCTGGAGCCTTCGCTGACCGATCCGGACACGGTCCTGGCCGGGGTGGAGGACGCCGCGCTGTTTCGCACGACCGACGGCGGCCAGAGCTGGGCCGAGCTGGCGGGACTGCGCGAGAACGGGACCGGCCCGTTCTGGCAGCCCGGGGCCGGGGGGATGTGCCTGCACACGATCGTCGTCAGCCCCAACGACCCGAATCGGATCACCGTCGCGATCTCGGCCGCCGGCGTGTTTCGCACCGATGACGGGGGTGTGACGTGGAACCCGAAGAACGAGGGGCTCGTCTCGGGCGAGATCCCTGACCCCGACGCGTTCGTCGGACACTGCGTGCACCGCATCGCCCTGCACCCGTCGAACCCCGACGTCCTGTACATGCAGAAGCACTGGGACGTGATGCGCAGCACCGACGCCGGGGACAACTGGGTCGAGGTCAGCGGCAACCTCCCGTCCGACTTCGGCTTCGCGATCGACGTCCACGCCCACGAGCCCGAGACGATCTACGTGGTGCCGATCACCAGCGACTCGGAGCACTTTCCGCCCGAGGGCAAGCTGCGCGTCTACCGCAGTCGCACCGGTGGCGACGAGTGGGAGCCACTGACCAAGGGGCTCCCACAGTCCAACTGCTACGTCGACGTCCTGCGCGACGCGATGGCCGTGGACTCGCTCGACTCGTGTGGCGTCTACTTCGGGACCACCGGGGGCCAGGTGTACGCCTCGGCGGACTCCGGCGACAGCTGGGAGCCGATCGTCCGTGACCTGCCGGCGGTCCTGTCGGTCGAAGTGCAAACCTTGGCATGATCCGGGTCGTGCTCCCGGCGCATCTCAAGGCGCTCGCCGGCGTCGGACGGGAGGTCGAGCTCGACGTCCCCGGAGCAGCCACGCAGCGCACCGTCATCGACGCGCTCGAGGGGCGCTACCCCATGCTGCGGGGCACGATCCGCGACCCGGTGACCCAGGTGCGCCGTCCCTTTGTGCGCTTCTTCGCCTGCGAGGACGATCTCTCGCACGAGTCGCCGGACTCGCCTCTACCCGAGGCGGTGGTGACGGGGACGGAGCCGTTCTTCGTCATCGGGGCGATGGCGGGGGGTTGACCGGGAGCCGGCGGCCACCCGATCCGGGCCCGCGTGACCTCGGGTCTCACGTCCTTGGCTGCGCCTCGCCCGGGCGACGCGACGCGCCCCTAATCTTGTGCGTATGAGCACGAAGGGGCTGGTGCCCCGGTCGGCGTGGATGCGGCCATGGTCGACGCCCTCGTCGCGGACGTGGAGAGTCGGCTCGTGACGCCCACGCCCCCCGACGTTCCCGTGGTCCTGCGCGCGCGCCCCGGGTCGCCGCTGGCGCGCGCGGGGTCCAACGTTGTGCCGGGCGCAATGCCCACTGAAGGTCCTCTGGTCGACACCTTCGGGCGCGTCCATGACGACCTTCGGATATCGGTCACCGACCGGTGCAACCTGCGGTGCGCGTACTGCATGCCCGAAGAGGGCATGGTGTTCCTCCCGCGCACCGAGATCCTGACCTTCGAGGAGCTGACCCGCGTCGCGCGCATAGCCCACGATCTGGGCGTGACGGCGCTTCGCATCACCGGGGGCGAGCCGCTCGTGCGCAAGGACGTGGTCGAGTTGGTGCGCCAGTTGGCGCAGATCGGCTTCGCGGACCTCGCGATGACGACCAACGGCACCGGGTTCACGCGCCTGGCGCCCGACCTCGCCCGGGCGGGACTGCGCCGCGTGAACATCAGCTGCGACTCGTTGCAACCGGAGCGCTTCGCCAGCATCCGTCGCCGGGGAGACCTCAGCGTCGTCCTCGCCGCGATGGACGCGGCCGAGGCGGCCGGCCTGACGCCGCTCAAGGTGAACGTGGTCGTCATGGCGGGCGTGAACGACGACGAGGTTCTCGACTTCTGCTCGTTCGCGCGCGACAGCGGGCGGCTCGTTCGCTTCATCGAGTTCATGCCACTGGATGGGGACGGGCATTGGGACAGGTCCCAGGTGGTGTCCGCCGAGGACCTCCTGGCGAAGATCAACGCTCGGTGGCCCCTGGTGGTATTCGATCCGGAGGGCGGCGACTCGGCGCCCGCCGAGCGGTACCGCTTCGCCGACGGACGCGGCGAGATCGGCATGGTCGCGAGCGTGACCCGACCCTTCTGTGGCACCTGCAACCGTCTTCGACTCACCGCCGACGGCGCCATACGCAACTGCCTCTTCTCCGACGACGAGCTCTCGGCGAAGGAGCTGATGCGCGCCGGCGGCACCGACGAGGAGATCGCCCTGCTGCTGCGGCGCGCGGTGTGGGGCAAGCTGCCGGGCCACGGGATCAATGACCCCGACTTCCTGCGCCCGGTGCGGTCGATGTCGATGATCGGCGGCTAGTGGTGGCGGATGCGGGTCCTGCGGCCGCGCCGCCCGCGTCGGCTCCGAGCCCCACCCTCCTCGCGAAGATCCTCACGGTGTCCGATTCGGTGATGTCCGGCGAGCGCGAGGACACGGCGGCGCCGCTGCTGGCGTCTCGCCTGGCCCAGGCCGGCTTCGAGGTCGTCGAACAGCGGGCCGTGATCGACGGGTCCGACTCGGTGGCCGCCGCCCTGGGTGAGATGGCGCGCGACTTCTGCGGCGTGATCGTGACCACGGGCGGGACGGGCTTCTCGCCGCGTGATCAGACGCCGGAAGGGACGTTGCGGGTGATCGATCGCGAGGCGCCGGGACTGAGCGAGGCGATGCGGGCGGTCAATCCCCTCGGCCGTCTCTCGCGCGCCCGTGCCGGGACTGCCGGGACGAGCCTCGTCCTCAACACCCCCGGGTCGCCGCGCGGGGCCCTGGAGAGCCTTGACGCCGTCGTTGACGTCCTCGCGCACGCGGTGGAACTGCTGCGTGGCGATCGGAGTCCTCACCCGCCCGACACGGGAGGGAGCACGGCGACCTCGTCGTCCGCACCGATGACGTCCTGAGGGCTCGCGCTCTCGCCGTTCACCCAGACGCCGCTCACCGCGAGGACCTTCTCGAACTCCGGCCCGAAGCGCGCGACGGCCTGGGCCAAGAGATCGCCCACCGAGCGCGCCTCGAAGACGTCCTCGCGGGTCCCCGCCGCCTCGCGCGCGGGCCCGAGCAGCACGATCCGCGCCATCGCGCTTTAGGTGCCCGCGTCGAGCGTCGCGCTCGAGGGCTCCGGATCCAGGACCAGGGCTCGCACGATCTCACCCACGCCGTATCCCGTTCCCTCGGGGACCAGGGCGATGGCGTTCGCGTCGGCCACGGCGTTGAGCAGGTGGGACCCGCGTCGTGCGCTGCTCTGGGCGTGGAGGCGACCGTCCTCGAGGAACCTGGCGACCACGAACACCAGATGGAGCTTGCCGTCGGGCTGACGGGCCAGGGGAGTGTCCAGCACCATGTTCACCGTGAGCCGGTCCAGCGTCGATTGGCCGGCGAGTAGCCGGAGCGCGGGACGCACCAGCATCTCAAAGCCGACGTAGGTCGACACCGGGTTGCCCGCGAGTCCGAAGAGTGGAGTACTGGCCTCTCCGGCCACGCCGAAGGCGAAGGGCTTGCCGGGCTTGATGGCCACCTGCATCGACCGGGCCCGATCGCCGCAGAGGGCACCGATGACGCCCTTGACGTGGTCCGCGTCGCCGACGCTGACGCCGCCGGTCGAGATGATCGCGTCGCAGGACTCGAGGCCTGCGCCGAATCGCTCGGTGATCGCGTCGGGCTGGTCCTCGGCCGTGCCGAGGTCGACCGGCACGAATCCGGAGCGGCGCAGCAGAGCCAGCAGCATGGGTCGATTGGAGTCGCGGATCTGGCCCGGGCGCATCGGCGCGCTGGCATCAGCGAGCTCGTGCCCGGTCGAGAGCACGCCCACGCGCGGGCGCGGATGCACCGACACGGTCGCGTAGCCCTGACCCGACAGGACGCCCACCTGAGCTGGACCCAGTTCGACGCCGCGCCGGGCGAGGAGCTGGCCCACCTGAACGTCGTCACCCGGACGGCGGATGCACTCCCCGGGCTCGACGACGCGACCGATGCTCACCTGGGTGCCGCCGGGGTCGACCTCGACCTCCTCGATCATGCACACGCAGTCCGCGCCGTCCGGGAGGGGAGCGCCCGTCATGATGCGCATCGCCTCGCCGGCGTCCACGGTCGTGGCGGCGACCTCACCCGCCAAGATCGATCCGACCACGGTCAGTTGCACCGGACCGTTCCGCGTGTCCGAGGATCGCAGCGCGTATCCGTCCATCGCCGAGTTGACGAACCCGGGAACGGCCTCGAGCGCGACGAGGTCGTCGGCGACCACGCACCCCAGGGACTCCGCCGGCGCCAGTTCGACCGGCGCCAACGGCGCCAGCCACTGTCGCACGTAGTGCTGGGCGTCCTCCAGGGAGATCACGGTGCACCCCGAGGGTCACGGCGACCATCATCGCGGACCCTCATCTCGTTCATCGAGGAATCTCTCGCAGTGGCTGGGTTTCCTCGCTCCAGGCCGAACCGCCATCCCACAACTCGCGCTTCCACATCGGGACGCACTCCTTGAGGGTGTCGATGATGAAGAGGGCGGCGGCGAAGGCTTCCTGACGATGCGGCGCGGACACCGCGACGACGACCGCGGTGCCACCGAGGTCGACCCTCCCGATTCGATGGTGCACGGCCACCGCGCCGACGTCCGGCCAACGGGCCCGGGCCACGTCGACGATCTCGTTGATGCGTCGCACGGCCATCGTCTCGTCCGTCTCGTACTCCAGGGCCTCGACGCCGTCGTGGGCGGAAGAGTGATCTCGCACCGTCCCGCTGAACACGACCACCCCGCCGCAGCCGGGGCGCGTCGCCCAGGTCGTCACGTCGGGCGCCGAGAGGGGAGAGTCAGAAATCGCCACCCACGTGAGGTCGCCAGCCGGTTGCACGATGGCAAATCTAGTTGGGTCACTCGTCACCGCTGCCGGGGACCGCGCAGGCGTGTCTCGAGGGGACTCGCAACTGCGCGGGAAGTCGGCGCCAGTAGGATTCGTGGCGATTCGACGACGCAGCGTCGATTACTAGATCCGCGGCGGAGCAGGGAGCCTCGATGGAGCAGGAGCGGTTCTCGCACGTCGACGGCCGCGGCAAAATGCGCATGGTCGACGTCAGTCGAAAGCGGGCGACGTTGCGCAACGCCCAGGCCAGCTGCGTCGTCACCACGGTGGCCGGGGCGACGGCGCTCGAACCGCGCGCGAACGAGGTGGACCCCCTGCACGCCGCGCGCCTGGCCGGCATCCAGGCGGCCAAGCAGACCTCGAACCTCATCCCGCTCTGCCACCCGTTGGACCTCAACCAGGTCCTCGTCGACGTCGCCGCGACGGAGCGGGGCTTCGTGGTGTCGTCGTCGGTGGTGACGGTGAACCGGACGGGCGTCGAGATGGAGGCTCTCACGGCGTGCGCCTTCGCCGCGCTGAGCCTGGTGACCTCGCTGCTCGACGAGGATCCCGCCGCGCGGATCGACGAACTGGTGCTGGAGCGCAAGAGCGGGGGCAAGTCAGGCGAGTGGGGACGCCAGGTAGCGCCGCCCGGCTGACCCGCGCCGGCCAGGTCGACGTGGTCGCCGGCGAGCCCGCCGCCTCGAGGCGCGCGGCGAACGTAATACGATTCGAGGTCTCGCGCGGGGAGGCGCGGGTCGATCGGGCGCCCGACGGCGCCGAGTGGTGAGGGCGATCCGCGGACGCGGGGCTCGCCGGGTCGGGTATCGCGACCGCGGCGGGCGGGCGCGGGAATGACGAGGAAGGGGGCACGAGATGGCGATCTGGATACGCGTCGTGTCCGGTCTCGTGGCGCTGTCGCTCGAACTGCTCGTGCTCGACGCCGCCATTCGAACCTTCCTCTTGCCACGGGTGGCCAGCGTCGGGCTGAGCCGGATCACCGCTCGCGTGGTCGGGAGGTTCTTCCGCTTCCTCGCGAGCGACCGGCGGGCGTACTCGGTTCGCGACCGGATCCTGTCGTTGTACGCGTCCATCGTCCTGCTGACCTTTCAGGCGATGTGGCTCGCGTTGAGCACGGTGGCCTTCGCCTTCGCCTTCGTGGCGGCCGGGGTGCCCACGTTCGCCCGAGCATTCGACACGTCGGGATCGTCGCTGTTCACGCTGGGCTTCTCGACCGGCCATGGCACGGGCCAGGTCCTGCTCAGCTTCCTCGAGGCGGGCGTCGGGCTGACGTTGCTGGCGCTGCTGATCGCGTTCATTCCGATCATCTACTCCGTGTTCCAGCGGCGCGAGGTCGCCGTCTCGCGCCTCTCGGTGCGCGCGGGGATCCCGGCGACGCCGTGGGGGATCCTCGAGATCGCCCAGAGCGTCGCGTCCCACGATCGCCTGGAGGAACTGTGGCGCGAGTGGGAGCTCTGGTTCACCGAGGTGGGCGAGACGCACACGACCCTCACCATCCTCAACTACTACCGATCGCCCACGCCGGACCAGACGTGGATCGGCTGCGCCGCGTCCGTGCTCGACGCCGCCGCGCTCTTCAATGCGGCGGTCGACCTGCCTCCCTCGGCGAGCGCCGGCCTGTGCATCCGCTCGGGCTGGCTCACGCTGCGGCGATTGGCCGACTACTTCAAGATCGACTATCCGACCAACGTCCACCGATCGATCCCCATTGCGATCAGTCGACCGGAGTTCGACGTCGTGCTGACCCGCCTCCAGCAGAGCGGTGTCCCCCTGATCGCTGACCGGGACGTCGCCTGGGCGGACTTCGTCGGATGGCGAGTCAATTACGACGCCATCATCGAGGACCTGTACGTGCGTTTCACCTGCCCGCGAGTCGAATGGCGGCTCGCGGCGGACCAGCCCCTGGTGGGTCCGTCGAATCGCCGCGGGAGCTGACCGGTCCCGCGCCGTCCACCGCCCTCGTCAGGCGGCGTCGCGGTTACGGACCTGCCTCGCCCACCACACGAGCACGAGGCCGATCACGACGGCCACGACACCCCAGCCCGTCCACTCGCCCTGACCGCTCATGCCCGATCCGTGCAGCACATTGGTCCCCTGGAGGATCCACACCAGCCCGACCAGGCACGACACGACGCCGAGGCCACCTCGAACCCACATCACCGCCCCCGTTCACGACGCGGCCCGCGGCCGTGTCGTGCTGCAACCTAGCCGCCGGGACCCAGCAGGTCGCGCCGCCGTCGGTACTCCTCTTCGTCGATCTCACCGCGGGCGAATCGCACGTCCAGGATTCGACGAGGCTCGTCACCGGGGCCTGCCGAGGCGTGGGAGTGCGGGTGGTCGTGACGCGGACGCACCAACGAGAGGATGAGCCATATGATCACCGCCCAGAAGGTCACGAAGATCACGAGCGCGACCAGCGAGCCCGCGATCGCCTGCGCGCCGTTCCAGAATCCGTAGGGCCACACGGTCGACCTCCCAGTTTGTCCGCCGAGGACAGTCTGTACCTCACGACGCCGGGCGCGTTGACGGGCGTCTGGCCGTCACGGGCCCGCCGGGCGCGACGACGCCGGGCCGGGCCGGCGACGGACGTCAGATTCTTGGGGCGAGAAGAGCCGTTTCGTGGGAGGATTCGCACCCGTGGGGGTTTCCTAGGACCTCACCAGCGGTGGCTCGGGGCCGGCGCGGGAACTTGGATGACGGCGGAGGTGGATGAAGATGGATGACCTGAAGGTTGCCGTGGTCACCA
>DAIOGY010000016.1:0-14306 GCA_036745005.1 Acidimicrobiales bacterium
GTTCGTCACGAACCTGCTCGACGGCCTGCCCGTGCCGCTCTACGGCGACGGCCTCAACGTGCGCGACTGGCTCCACGTCGACGACCACTGCCGCGGCGTCCTGGCCGTGCTGGAGTCGGGCCGCGCCGGCGAGATCTACAACATCGGCGGCGGCACCGAGCTCACGAACCGCGAAATCACCGAGCGTCTCCTCGCGCTGTGCGGCGCGGACAGCTCGCGCATCGAGCCGGTGGCCGATCGTCTCGGCCACGACCGGCGTTACTCAGTCGACTGGACCAAGATCCGCGAGGAGCTGGGATACGCCCCGCGGGTGGACTTCGACGAGGGGCTGGCCGCGACCGTGGCCTGGTACCGCGACCACGAGGAGTGGTGGCGCCCGCTCAAGGGCTGGGTCGCGTGAGCGACGAGGAGCGCCTCGTGGCCGGGCTCGTGATCCTCGACGCGCCGGTGTGGGGCGACGAGCGCGGATTCTTTCGCGAGTGGTTCAAGCTGCCCGACCTCGCGGGGCGGGGCCTCGACTTCCGGGCTCACCAGGCCAACCTGTCTCGGTCAGTGCGCGGCGTGGTGCGCGGGCTGCACTACTCGGTGGCGCCCGAGGGCCAAGCCAAGGTGGTGACCTGCGTGGACGGGTCGCTCGACGACGTGGTCGTCGACGTGCGCGTCGGTTCTCCGACCTTCGGTGCCGTCGAGGTCGTGACGCTGCGCGGCGACCTCGGTCGCTCCGTGCTGCTGCCGGCGGGAGTGGCGCACGGATTCTGCGTGACCAGCGAGGTCGCCACGCTGGCCTACCTCTTGTCGTCTCCCTACAACGCGCCCTTCGAACTTGAGATCGACCCCTTCGACCCGGAGCTCGCGATTCCGTGGCCGCTGGCCGGTGAGCCGATTGTCAGCGCGAAGGACGCCGCGGCGCCGTCGCTCGCTGCCCGTCGCGCGGCTGACGAGCTCCCGCACTACTCACCCGGCGCCGGGGAGGAATCGACGCCGCGTTGGTAGCGTGTCCCACGTGAGCCTGGCCCCGCTTCGACCGGTGACGATGGCCGATCACGGCGTGCGGATCCCCGCGGACGCCGGCCGGCCGGCGGTGGAGTCCGAGGCCCAGCTGCGCACCCTGCTGGCCAGCCTCTCGGGCGTCGACGCGGTCGGCGCCGAGGCGCGCGCGGCCAAGCTGGCCACCCGATCGATCAAGCGGTCGACGAAGCTGGCCGCGCTCGACCTGGCGATCTCAATGGTCGATCTCACGACTCTGGAGGGGGCCGACACGTCCGGGCGGGTGGCCTCGCTGTGCACGAAGGCGATGCACCCCGACGCGGGCGACCCCACGGTGCCGGCGGTCGCGGCGGTGTGCGTCTACCCCGATCTGGTCGCCCACGCCCGCGCCGCGCTGGGCGACTCGAGCGTCGCCGTCGCGTCGGTGGCCACCGCCTTCCCGTCGGGTCGCGCCTCGCTCGGCGTCAAGCTGCTGGACGTGGCCGACGCCGTCGCCGCGGGCGCCGACGAGATCGACATGGTCATCGACCGCGGGGCGTTCCTGTCCGGCCGGCTCGGTCAGGTCTTTGACGAGGTCGTCGCCGTCAAGGGGGCCTGCGGGCCCGCGCACCTCAAGGTGATCTTGGAGACCGGCGAGCTCGTCACCTACGACAACGTGCGCCGCGCGAGCTGGCTCGCCATGCTCGGCGGCGCCGACTTCATCAAGACCTCCACGGGCAAGGTCGCGGTGTCCGCGACCCTGCCCGTCGCCCTCGTGATGCTCGAGGCCGTGCGTGACTTCGCCGAGTCGACCGGCCAGCTGGTGGGGGTGAAGGTGGCCGGCGGCATCAGAACCTCCAAGGACGCGATCCGGTACCTGGTCCTGGTGAACGAGACCGTCGGTTCTCGCTGGCTCACGCCTGAGTACTTCCGCTTCGGCGCGTCCTCTCTGCTCAACGACCTCTTGATGCAGCGAGCCAAGCAGCGTCGAGGCGCGTACGTGCGCGTCGACGAGTTCAGCGGGGACTGACGTGGCCGGCGACCAGCTTGAGACGTCGCGACTCGGTTCGCTGCACTACGACCCGGCCCCTGAGTCGGCGACGCTCGCCCGACTACGCCCGAGCTACGGGCTGTTCATCGACGGGCAGTTCACCGACGCCTCTCGCCACGAGCAGTTCGCGACGCTCAACCCGGCGACCGAGGAGCCGCTCGCCACGGTCGCCGCCGCCAGCGCCGCGGACGTGGACCAGGCCGTCGCCGCGGCGCGTCGCGCCTACGACGACGTGTGGTCGCGGACCACCGGCGCCGAGCGGGCCAAGTACCTCTTTCGCGTGGCGCGCCTCATCCAGGAGCGCGCCCGCGAGCTGGCGGTCGTCGAGACCCTCGACAACGGCAAGCCCATCCGCGAGTCGCGCGACGTCGACATCCCCTTGGCCGCGGCGCACTTCTTCTACTACGCGGGGTGGGCCGACAAGCTCGAGCACGCCGGCTTCGGGCCGGACCCGGCGCCGCTCGGGGTCGCCGGCCAGATCATCCCCTGGAACTTCCCGCTGCTCATGGCCGCCTGGAAGCTGGCGCCGGCGCTCGCCGCCGGCAACACCTGCGTGCTCAAGCCCGCCGAGACCACGCCGCTGACGGCCCTGGTCCTCGCCGAGATCCTCCAGCAGGCCGAGCTACCCCCGGGCGTGGTCAACATCCTCACCGGGGACGGCGCGACCGGCTCCCATCTCGTCGAGCACGCCGGCGTCGACAAGATCGCCTTCACCGGGTCGACCGAGGTGGGCCGGCTCATCCAGGCCCGCGTCGCGGGCAGCGCCAAGCGCCTCACCCTGGAGCTCGGGGGAAAGGGCGCCAACATCGTCTTCGAGGACGCGCCGATCGACGAGATGATCGAGGGGATCATCGACGGGATCTTCTTCAACCAGGGCCACGTGTGCTGCGCGGGGTCCCGACTGCTGGTCCAGGAGTCGATCGCCGACGAGGTGCTGCGCCGGTTGGTGCGCCGCGTCGAACAGCTGCGCGTGGGCGACCCGCTGGACAAGAACACCGACGTGGGCGCGATCAACTCCGCAGCCCAGCTGGCGCGCATCAGCGAGCTCGTCGACGCCGGCGAGACCGAGGGCGCCACGCGCTACACGAGCTCGTGCCCGTTGCCCGAGCGCGGCTACTGGTTCGCGCCCACGGTCTTCGCCGATGTCGCCCAGTCGCACCGCATCGCGCGCGAGGAGATCTTCGGTCCGGTCCTGTCGGTGCTCACCTTCCGCACGCCCGAGGAGGCCGTCGCCAAGGCCAACAACACGACCTACGGACTGGCCTGCGGCGTGTGGAGCGAGAAGGGGAGCCGCACGCTGTGGGTGGCCGAGCGGCTCCGCGCCGGAGTCATCTGGGCCAACACGTACAACCGATTCGATCCGACCAGCCCCTTCGGCGGCGTGCGCGAGTCGGGCTTCGGGCGCGAGGGCGGGCGCCACGGACTCGAGGCCTACCTCAATGTCTGAGCGCCTCGACGTTCGCAAGACCTACAAGCTGCTCGTCAACGGCGCCTTCCCGCGCTCGGAGTCGGGGCGCAGCTACGAGGTGGCGTCCGCCGACGGCGCCTTCTGGGCCAACGTGGCCCAGGGCTCGCGCAAGGACCTGCGCGACGCGGTGGTCGCGGCGCGCGCCGCGCAGGCCAAGTGGTGGGCGCTCAGCGCCTACCACCGCGGCCAGGTCCTGTACCGGCTCGCCGAGATGGCCGAGTCGCGGCGGGCCGAGCTCGCCGAGCACGTGGCCCAGGCGGAGGGTCTCGCCGCCGACGCCGCGGAGGACGTCGTGGCCCGCGCCGTCGACCGGATCGTCTGGTACGCGGGGTGGACCGACAAGATCACCCAGGTCCAGGGCGGCGCGAATCCCGTCGCGGGCCCGTTCTTCAACTTCTCGCTGCCGGTGCCCTCGGGCGTCGTCGGCGTCGTGGCGCCCCAGGATTCCTCGTTGGCGGGATTCGTCGACGCCGTGCTCGCCCCGCTGTGCACCGGCAACGCGGTGGTGGCAATCCCCAGCGAGCGTCGCCCCACGCCCGCCCTGCTGCTGGGCGAGATGAGCGCGACGTCGGACGTGCCGGCGGGCGTGCTCAACCTGGTGACGGGCCGCACCGATGAGTTGGCCCCGGTTCTCGCCGCGCACGAGGACGTTGACGGATTGGACCTGGTCGGTGCGAGCGACCCCGACGCCCTCGCCGCGGTCGCCGCGGCGTCCATCAAGCGGGTGCTGAAGGCACGCACCGACGACGACGCGTCGCTACGGCGACTGCGCGCCTTCGTCGAGACGTCCACCGTCTGGCACACGATCGGACAGTGAGCGTGGATCCCTTCGAACTCGCGCGCCAGGCGGGCGACGCCCTGCGTGAGCGCAGTGGCGTGGACGCCTACGACCTCGCCGTCGTGCTGGGCTCGGGCTGGCGCGAGGGCGCGGCCGCCCTCGGCGAGGCCACGAGTGACGTGGCGACGACCTCGCTGCCCGGATTCGCCGCGCCGACGGTCGCCGGACACAGCGGCCGGATCCTCACGGTCGACGTGGCGGGGCGCCACGTCGCGCTCATCACCGGTCGGGTGCACCTCTATGAGGGCCATTCCGCGGCCACCGTCGTGCACCCGGTGCGCACGGTGATTGCCGCCGGAGCACGCTGCGTCGTGCTGACGAACGCGGCCGGGGGTATCGATCCGACGATCGGGCCGGGCAACGTGGTGCTGATCCGCGACCACCTGAACCTCACCGCGACATCCCCGCTCGAGGGTGCGCCGCCGCCGGAGGGGTTGGGCGGTCGGTTCGTGGACCTCACCGACCTCTACGGCGTCCGCGCACGCGCGGCGATCCGCGACGAGGTGCCCACGATCACGGAGGGCGTGTACGCCGGCTTGCGCGGACCCCACTACGAGACGCCGGCCGAGATCATCATGCTGCGCACCCTCGGCGCGACGCTCGTGGGCATGTCGACGGTGCTCGAGGCGATCGCCGCGCGCCACCTCGCCGCGGAGGTCGTGGGCCTGTCGCTGGTGTCCAACTACGCCGCCGGCGTCACGACCGCGCCACTCAACCACGCCGAGGTGCTGGCGACCGGCGTGTCGGCGGCCGCCAACCTAGGTTCCGTGCTGGCGCGCGTCCTGCCCGTCCTGTGACGGGGGACCTCAGGCTGCGGGTGATGGCGTGGATCGCCGCGGACCCCGACGCCGCGGACCGCGCCGAGCTGACCGCGCTGCTGAACGCGGGCGACGAGGTCGAGCTCGCGCGAAGGTTTGGCGCGCCCCTCGCCTTCGGCACGGCCGGACTGCGCGGACCGGTCATGGCCGGACCCGCGGGCATGAACCGGCTGACCGTCCGGCGCGCGACGCAGGGTGTCGTCGCGTGGCTCGAGGAGATCGGGGCGGACCCGTCGCGCGGCGTCGTCGTCGGCCGTGACGCGCGACGCGGATCCGAGGACTTCAACGACGAGGTGGTCGCCGTCCTGCTCGGCGCCGGCGTTGTCGTCTTTGAGATGCCCCGGCCCCTCCCGACGCCCATGGTCCCCTTCGCCGTGAAGGCGCTGGGTGCGGCGGCGGGCATCGTGATCACCGCCAGTCACAATCCGCCGCAGGACAACGGCTACAAGCTCTACGCCGGCGACGGCGCGCAGATCATCCCGCCCCACGACGCGACCGTCGAGCGCCACGCCGCCGCGGCCGGCACGCCCGTGCTCGGCGAGCGGGGCGACCCGGGCCACCACGTCGTCGGTGACGACCTCCTCGCGACCTATCGCGAGCACCTCGTGGCGCGATTCGGCGCGTCGAGCGACTTGGCCATCGCCTACACCCCCCTGCACGGTGTCGGCGGTGTCCCCATGACCGAGCTGTTCGCCGCGGCGGGATACGTGAACGTCTCGGTCGTCAAGAGCCAGTTCGCGCCGGACGCCGCGTTCCCCACACTGGCGTTCCCGAACCCGGAAGAGCCGGGGGCCCTGGATCGGGCGTTCCTCACCGCCGACGAGGTCGGAGCGGACCTGGTCATCGCGAACGACCCGGACGCCGATCGCCTCGGCGCCGCCGTGCGCGACGGCCGCGAGTGGCGGGCGTTGCGCGGCGACGAGATCGGCTGGCTGCTGGCCTCGACCCTGCTGCCCGACTGCGGTCCGGGTGACGTGGTGGCGACGACCATCGTGTCGTCCTCGCTCCTCGGGGCCATGGCGCGCGACGCCGGCGTGGACTACGTCACGACGCTCACGGGATTCAAGTGGATCGCGCGCGCCGGCCACGGCGAGGTTCTGCGATTCGGCTACGAGGAGGCCCTGGGTTACGCGGTCGACCCGATGGTCGCGGACAAGGATGGCATGTCGGCGGCCCTGTGCCTGGCGCGGCTCGCCCACGACCTCGCGTGCGAGGGCCGCACCCTGCTCGACCGGCTCGACGAGATCGAGTCGCGATTCGGGGTGCACGCCGGCGCGCAGGTCGCGGTGCGCGCCGACGGCGAGGGCGGTCTCGGCGCCGTCGGTGCGGTGGTCGCCCGGCTGCGCGATGCACCACCGACGTCCGTCGGCGGGCTCGCCGTCACCGAGGCGGTCGACCTGGGGGTCGGCTGGCACGGCCTGGCGCCCACCGAGGGCGTCCGATGGCAGCTCGGCGCCAGCGGCCGGGTGGTCGTGCGCCCCTCGGGCACGGAGCCCAAGCTCAAGTGCTACCTAGAGGTCGTCGAGGCGTCGGTTCCTTCCCTGGCGCAGGCCCGCCAGCGCGCTCGCGACCGCCTCGATCAGGTTCGACGCGACGTGGTGGAGCTGACCCGGCTGTAGGCGCCGACCCGGCCGCCGTGCCGGTGGTCATCGCGTCCGAGCCAGCACCAGGACCACAACGTCGTTCGGGGCGCAGTTCTCCCGGCGCGTAGTAGACCTCGCACATGCGCTTCCCCTCGTTTCGCCATGGCACCCTGCCCGCAGTCGCTATCGCCGTCGGGGCGATGGTCCTCATCACCGGCGCCGGTCTCGCCTCCGCGGACCCCGCGTTCACCGACGCGCACGCGGTGAACGGTCTCGCCACGCTCAACGCGGACGGCACGGCGACCATCGACGATATGTCGTGCTCCTCGAATGGGAACTGCGGGGCGATCGGCACCTATCTGGACAGCTCGCGGCTCACCCAGGGGTTCGTCGTGAACGAGACGAGCGGAGTGTGGGGAACGGCCCAGCCGATCCCCGGGCTGTCCGGACTCAACGCGGGCGGAGCGGTGGGCGACCTGCTGTTCATCTCGTGTCCGGCGTCCGGTGACTGCGGGGCCGGCGGCTACTACACCGACGCCAGCGTGAACCATCAGGTCTTTCTGGTCGACGAGACGAATGGCTCGTGGGGGACGGCGATCGAGCTGCCACGCAGCGGGTCGCTGCCGATCAACCTGCCCGCGGACCTCGCGTCGATCGCGTGCCCGTCGGCCGGGAACTGCGTGGCGGGCGGCTTCTACCTCGACGGGACCCAGCAGCACACCCAGTCGTGGGTGGCCAGCGAGGCCAGCGGCAGCTGGAGCGGGGCCGTGGAACTCGCGGGCACCGGGACGCTGAACCAGGGGATCCTGGGCACGCTGGTGTCGATCGCGTGCCCCGCGTCCGGCTCCTGCAATGCCGTGGGGGTCTATACCGACGCCTCCAATCGCGCCCAGGTCTACGTCGACAGCCAGGTCGCCGGAACGTGGGGATCGGCGGCGACCCTGCCGGGACTGGTCGCGCTGAACTCGGGTGGTTCGGCGCTCCCGAGCAGCATCGCGTGCAGCTCGGTGGGTCGTTGCGCCATCGCCGGCGGTTACACGCTCACCGGCGGGGCGGTCGAGGCGTTCGTCGCCGACGAGGTCGGCGGCGTGTGGGCCAGCGCCCAGGAGATACCGGGCAGCGCGGCGCTCAACACCGGCGGGGACGCCGTCGTGGCCTCCCTCGCGTGTCCCGGCGACGGATCGTGCGAGGCAGTGGGCTACTACAGCGACACCACCAAGACGTCGCAGGTGCTGGTCGCCAGTGAATCGGGCGGCGTGTGGGGGTCCGCCGCCGAGATGCCCGGATCCGCGCAGCTCAACGCCGGCAACTTCGCCACCGCGGGATCGGTGTCGTGCGTCGGAGTGGGCGACTGTCGCGCCGTGGGGGAGTACACCGACTCGTCGAACAACTCACAAGCCTTCGTCTCCACCGAAACGGGCGGCGCGTGGAGCGGCACGGCCGAAGCGGCCGGGAGCGCCGCGCTCAACACCCAGGGCCTGGCGGGCCTGAACGTCGTGTCGTGCACGGCGGACGGCGCGTGCAGCGCCGGCGGCCAGTACAAGGACAGTTCGGGATCCACCCAGGCGATGATCCTCGACGCCTCGAGCGCGCCCGCGTCCAAGCCGGGACCCCCCGTGGCCCGCGGAACGTCGCACTCCAAGGGCAAGGTCACGGTGACGGTCCACGACGCGTCGAATGGTGGTAGCCCGATCACCTCCTACCAGTATTCGCTGAACGGCGGCGCGTGGCGCACGGGTTCGACCGGCTCGGGCTCGTTCGTCGTGTCGCACCTGAAGTCCAAGTCGAAGGTTCACCTGCGCGTGCGCGCGGTCAACGAGGTCGGCGTGAGCGGGTCGTCGGCGTCGTTCACGGTCAAGGTCCGCTAGGACCGGCCACTAGGCGCCGCGCAGCTCGGCGTACCCGGGTTTGATGACGGTGTTGATGATGTCCAGACGCTGATCGAAGGGGTGAAACGCACTCTTCATCGCGTTGAGCGTGAGCCACTCCACGTCAGCGAGAGTCCACCCGAACTCGTCGGCGCACGTCGCGAACTCGCTGGAGAGCGTGATCCCGCTCATCAGGCGGTTGTCGGTGTTGATCGTGACGCGAAATCGCAGATCGCGCAGCGTGCGCACCGGGTGCGTGGCGATCGAGGCGGCGGCACCGGTGTGCACGTTGGAGGTCGGGCAGATCTCCAAGGGGATGCGACGGTCGCGCACGTAATTGGCCAGGTTGCCCAGGACGTGGCGACCGTCGACGAACGTCACGTCGTCGATGATGCGCACTCCGTGCCCCAGGCGCTCCGCGTTGCAGAACTGCACGGCCTCCCAGATGGAGGGCAGGCCGAACGCCTCCCCGGCGTGCACGGTGAGGTGGAAGTTCTCTCGCTGGACGAGGTGGAACGCCGCCAGGTGCTCGGTGGGCGGGAAGCCGTCCTCGGGTCCGGCGATGTCGAAACCGCACACGCCGTGATCGCGGAAGTCGACGGCCAACTGAGCGATCGTCTCGCTGCGGTGCGCCTGGCGCATCGCCGAGAGGATCGCGCGCACCACGATGACGCGTCCCTCGGCCCGGGCCGCCGCGACGCCCTCGGCGAAGCCTCCGAGGACCGACGACACGACTTCGTTGAGGGTGAGCCCGCCCGCCTGGTGCAGTTCGGGCGCGAATCGAACCTCCGCGTAGACGACCCCGTCGCGCGCCAGGTCGATCGCGCACTCGGCGGCGACTCTCGACAACTGGTCACGGGTCTGCATGATCGCCGTCGTGTGGGCGAAGCCCTGGAGATAGTGGACCAGATCGCCACCGGGCTCGTCGGCCACGAACCATCGGGCCAGTTCCGCGGGGTCGTTCGTGGGCAGTTCGTGGTAGCCGATCTCGCGGGCCAGTTCGATGACGGTCGCGGGTCGCAGACCGCCGTCGAGGTGATCGTGGAGAAGGACTTTCGGCGCCCGGATGACGGTGTCGAGGGTCATCGCCGGGTCGGACATCGGTCCAGGCTACCGAAGGAGCCGGGTCTACCCTCCGACGCGCTCGAGGAGGAGGGGCGCGGGCGCCACGGGTCCCTCACCGATGGCGACCGCGCCGGTGAGGGGGGCGCGACCGGCCTCGATGTGGGCGTCGTCGTCGGCGTGCAGCTCGAAGAGGGGAGTCCCGGCCTCCACGACGTCGCCGACCCGCACCAGGGTGAGAACCCCGGCGGTCGCGCTGACCGAGTCCTCCTTGCGGGCTCGTCCCGCGCCGGCCCGCCACGCGCTCACCCCGACGGCGAGCGCGTCGACCGAGGTCACGGTCCCCGCGCGGGGCGCGACAAACATCTCGCGGTGCGCCGCCACCGGCAGTTCCGCGTCCGGATCACCGCCCTGGGCCGCGATCATGCGCCGATAGACCTGGTAGGCGGAGCCGTCGTCGAGGTGGGCCCCGGGGTCGACGTCGAGGCCGACCAGCCCCACCATGAGCCGGGCCAGGGCCAGGGTCACCTCGCGAACGTCGGACGGGCCGCCTCCGCGCAGCACGTCGACGGACTCGGTGACCTCGAGGGCGTTGCCCGCGGCGCGCCCGAGCGGCGCGTCCATCGCCGTCAACTGGGCCACCGTGGCGACCCCGTGACGCTGGCCGAGACCGACCATCGTGGACGCCAGAGCCCTCGCGTGCGCGAGGTCCTTCATGAAGGCCCCGCGTCCGACCTTGACGTCGAGCACGAGCGCGCCGGTGCCCTCGGCGATCTTCTTGGACATGATGGACGACGAGATCAGGGGGATCGACTCCACCGTCCCGGTCACATCGCGCAGGGCGTAGAGCCGGCGGTCGATCGGCGCGAGGCCCGCGCCCGCGGCGCACACGACCGCGCCGACCTCCTCGAGCTGGGCGAGCACCTCGTCGTTGGAGAGCGCCGCGCGCCACCCCGGGATCGACTCGAGCTTGTCCAGAGTGCCGCCCGTGTGGCCCAGTCCCCGGCCCGACAACTGGGGCACCGCGGCCCCGCACGCGGCGACGAGCGGAGCCAGGATGATCGACACCTTGTCGCCGACGCCGCCGGTCGAGTGCTTGTCCACCGTCGGGCGCGTCAGCCCGGACAGGTCGAGGCGCTCGCCCGAGGCGATCATCCGGGCGGTCCAGGTCCCCAGCTCGTTGTCGTCGAGGCCGTTGAAGAGGATCGCCATGAGCAGCGCCGACATCTGCTCCTCGGCCACCTCCGAGCGCTGGTAGGCGTCGAGCATCCACGCGATGGCGTCGTCGCTCAGGACGCCCCCGTCGCGCTTCGTGGCGATCACCTCGACCGCCGAGTGGCTCACTGAGTGCTCCGCGTCCCGAGCTCGTGGGGCCCGAAGGCTCCGGGGAGGAGCTCGGCGAGCCGGACGGGTTCACCGGACTCGCCCGCGTCGACCAGCAGGTCCGCGCCGCCGTGCTCGAAGAGCAGCTGGCGACATCGACCGCAGGGCGTCAGGGGCTCGCCGTCACCGGCGACGACCGCGACCGCGATCAGCTCGCCGCCGCCGTGGCGCGCGAGGTCGCCGACCAGCGCGCACTCGGCGCACAGCGTGAGTCCGTAACTCGCGTTCTCGACGTTGGAGCCCTCGAGGATGACTCCGTCGCGCGTGACGCCGGCGGCGCCGACGCGCACGTGCGAGTACGGCGCGTAGGACTTCGCGGAGGCCCCGCGGGCTCGGGTGCGCAGCGTGTCCCACGGGATCTCGCTGGGTCCGCCCACGGCAAAACTGTACACTTCGCCTCCGTGTACGCCTTTCGCCACGCGTCGGTGATCGTCGGCGACGAGGTGCGCACCTCGCTAACGGAGGGCCGCGGTGTGGTCGCGCTCGAGACGACGATCGTCGTTCACGGACTGCCCGCGCCGACGAACCTCGAAGTCGCCGCCGCGTGCGAGGAGGCGATACGCGACGCGGGCAGCGTTCCCGCCACCATCGGTGTGCTCGACGGCGATCTCGTCGTCGGGCTCAGTGCGGACCAGCTGGCGCGGCTGGCGGACCCGGGTCGCGCCAGCGCCAAGCTCTCGGCGCGTGACCTCGGCGCCGCGCTCACGCTCGCGCGCGACGGCGCCACCACCGTCGCGGGCACGATCTCCGTCGCCTCGCGCGTCGGCATCGACGTGATGGCCACCGGCGGTCTGGGTGGCGTGCACCGCGACGCGGCGACGACGTTCGACGAGTCGGCCGACCTCACCACATTGTCGCGAACCTCCGTGGTCGTCGTGGCCTCGGGCGTGAAGTCGATCCTCGACATCGCGGCGACCCTGGAGCGGCTGGACTCCCTTGGCGTCGCGGTCGTGGGGTACCAGACGGACGAGTTTCCCGGCTTCTACCTGCGCTCGAGCGGTCACCGTCTCGAGTGGACGGTGGACTCTCCCGACGCGGCCGCGGCCCTGTTCCGCGCTCAGCGCGAGCTCTCGGGCGCGGGAGTGCTCCTCGCGAACCCGGTGGCGCTGGATCGACAGCTCGATCCGGCGCTCCACGAGCGAGCCCTGGACGCCGCGCTCGCGGCCGCGCGAGTCCGCGGAGTCACCGGCAAGGCGCTGACACCGGTGCTGCTCGCCGAGTTCGCCCGCCTGACGGGCGGGGCGAGCGTCGAAGCCAATCGCCACCTGGTCGTGGCGAACGCGCGTCTGGCTGGCGAGGTGGCGTTCGCGCTCGCGTCCTCGTGACGTCGACGCGCGCCGTCGTCGTGGGCGACGTGATGCTCGACGTGGTGACGAGGCCCTCGACGACGATTGCCCCGACGAGCGACACTCCCGCGCGGGCGCGAGTGGGACGCGGGGGCTCCGGGGCGAACCTGGCGGTCGCCCTCGCGGGTGCCGGGGTTGAGGTGACCTACGTGGGCGCCGCGGGACGCGACGCCGCGGCGGCGATCTTCATCGACGACCTCGTAGGACACGGCCTACGAGTGCGCCTCGAAGAGGTAGACGCGCCGACGGGGGTCGTGGTCGCGATCGTGGCGCCCGACGGCCAGCGCGCCATGATGACCGACCGCGGGGCGAACCCCCGGTTGAGCATCGAACACGTCGCCGCGGTGCTCGACGAGCCCTTCGACCACCTCCACGTGTCGGGGTACACCGTGCTCGACGACGACACTCGCGCGGTGGCGCGCGACGCCCTCTCGCTCGCGCGCGCCCGCGGCTCGTCGACGTCGGTCGACGTGTGCTCGGTCGCGCCGCTGCGGGCAGTCGGCCCGGCGAGCTTTCTCGGCGCGACCGCCGGGGCGGACTCGCTCTTCGCGAACGAGGAGGAGGCGCTCGCCTTGTCGGGCCGGGCCGACCTCGACGGCGCCCTCCACATGCTGGCCGCGCTGTTCGACGAGGTCGTGGTGACCCGCGGGGCCGACGGGGCCTCGGCGCGCCGACACGACCGCGAATGGCGCGTCGGCGCGGCGTCCGTCGAGGTCATCGACACCACCGGCGCGGGCGACGCCGCGACCGGCGCCTACCTCGCGGCGTCGCTGACGGGGCGCGATCCCGAAGAGGCGCTCAGCGCGGCCATGGCCGCGGCGGCGAAGGTCGTGGCCGAACTCGGTTCGTAGTCAATCGCGCTTGTACGGCAAGCCGTCAGCGGCGGGCGCGCGAACCCGGCCGATCAGCCCCGACACGACGGCGATCGTGATCACGTAGGGGAACATGCCGAGTATCTCGGTGGAGACGGGAATCTGATACGTCTGGAGATTGTCGGCCAGGTAGACCGAGAGGCCGAAGATCGTGGCCGCGACGACGGCGCCGGACGGGCGCCAGCGTCCGAAGATCAGCCCGGCGAGCGCGATGTAGCCGTACCCCTGGGTGATGCCCACGGTGAACTGGCCCTGGAACCCTATGAGCGCGATGCCGCCCAGGCCGGCCACGGCGCCGCCCATGATCACGTTGATGTAGCGGGTGCGGATGACGTTGATGCCGACGGCGGCGGCGGCGTCGGGGTGCTCGCCCACGGCACGCACTCGCAGTCCCCACCGCGTCTTGAACAGGGCAAAGCTGATCAGGGCGACCATGACGATCATGACGTAGAAGAATCCCGACTCGTCGAAGAGCACCGGTCCGAGAACGGGGATCTTGGCCAGCAGGGGGATGGGCAGGTTCGGCGCCAGGTTGCCCGCGTTGTACTGAGGGTAGGGCGTGAGCACCTGGAGGTTCAAGTACGACGAGAGTCCCGACATCATCGTGACGATGACGACGCCGACGATGATCTGGTCCGATTGGTAGCGCAAGGCAAGGAAGGCCAGGATGGAACCGAGGAGCGCCCCGACGACGGCCGCACCGATGGCGGCGTAGAACCAGTTGTTCGTCTCCGACTGGATCACGGCGCCGAAGAAGACGCCGCCGATGAACTGGCCCTCGATCGCTATGTTCACGACTCCGGACCGCTCGCACAAGACGCCGGACAGCGAACCGAAGATGAGCACCATCGCGACCACCGCACCGCCCACCAAGATGGACGTCACGTTGATGAAGCCAACCTGGGACGGCCCGTGGGTGCGTCCCGCCCAGATGAGCAGGGCGAAGAAGAAGAAGACGGCCACGCCGCCCAGTCGCAACGTGACGAACCGCTGGGCTCGGCGCCACAGGATCTCAACACCCACCGCGATGATCGTCAGACCGAGCGCCACG
>DAIOGY010000017.1:0-14216 GCA_036745005.1 Acidimicrobiales bacterium
GGGCTCGCCCGTGCCCCAGGCGAGCCCGCTCACCTGGCGCAGGCCGTCGACGGCGACGAAGAATCGACGCACCGCCGGGACCGTGACCTCGAGGTCCCATTCGGCGAGGTTCTCGTGGAAGAGGGAGAACTCGTCGTAGGGAACCGTCGCCACGAACGGAATCGTAGAAGACGGCTGCTATCAATGGGGAGGTGAGTCGTCCCACCTGCGTCGTGGTCTTGGCCGCGGGGGAGGGGACGCGCATGCGCTCGTCGCGTCCCAAGCCCCTCCACCTCCTGTGCGGGCGGCCGATGGTCCTCTACGTCATCGACGCGGCGGTCCACGAGGAGGTGCGCGCGCTGGTCGTCGTAGTGGGTCACGGCGCCACCTGGGTCGAGAAGTCCCTCACGGAGCGAGCGAGCGGCGATCCGCCCCTGCGCTTCGTCGAGCAGGCCGAGCAGCTGGGCACGGGCCACGCCGTGAGCGTCGCCTTGCCCGCGGTCACCGAGATCATCGGCGGGGCCGAAGGCGACGTCCTCATCGTGCCCGGCGACACGCCGCTGCTGCGGCCCAGCACGGTGCGCGCCCTGCTGGCGCGCCACCGCGAGCGCCAGGCGGCGCTGACGGTCCTCTCCGCCGAAGTCGAGGACCCGACCGGCTACGGGCGGGTGGTGCGCGCGAAGGACGGTTCGATCGCGCGCATCGTCGAGGAGCGCGACGCGACCGACGAGGAGCGAACGATCCGCGAGGTCAACACGGCGATCATGGTGGTGCGCCAGAGCCTGCTCGGCCCGGCGCTGCGCCGGGTGGGGCGCCACAACGCCCAGGATGAGTACTACCTGACCGACCTCGTCGCGGAGCTGCACGACGCCGGTCACCTCACCGACGCGATGCTGATCGGCGACCCCCAGGAGTCGGCCGGCGTCAACGACCGCGCGCAGCTGGCCGCCGCTGAGGTCGTCCTGCGCCAGCGGATCAACGACCGGTGGATGCAGCGGGGGGTCACGATGTGGGACCCGGCGCACACCTACGTCGACGCCGACGTCGTGCTCGCCATCGAGGTCTCGCTGCTGCCGGGCACCGTCCTCAAGGGGCGCTGCGTGGTCGAACGGGGCGCCCAGGTCGGCCCGCACGCCGTGCTCGTCGACTCCAGCGTGGGTGAGAACGCGCAGGTGGCCACCGTCGAGGCCACGCGCGCGACCATCGGGCCGGACGCGCGCGTGGGGTCCTTCGTGGTGCTCTCACCGGGGTCGCGCGTCGCGGCCGGGGCCGTCGTGGCGCCCTTCACCCACGTGACCTCGTAGCCGGCGCCAGCCACCTTGTACGCTGGCGCCGTGGAGTCACTCACCGTGCGCCGGCTCGTGCTCACGACCGGCCGCTGCCACCCCGAGTTGGCCAAGGACATCGCCAACCAGCTGGGCGTGGGCCTGACCGAGCCGAACCTGCGAGAATTCGCCAACGGCGAGATCCATTGCCGCTTCGACGAGTCGATCCGCGGCGCCCACGTCTTCATCATCCAGACGCACTCCTCGCCGGTGAACGACGCGGTGATGGAGCAGCTGATCATGATCGACGCGGCCAAGCGCGCCTCGGCCAAGAGCATCACCGCGGTGATCCCGAACTACGGGTACGCGCGCCAGGACCGCAAGTCCGCGGGGCGCGAGCCCATCACGGCCAAGCTGATCGCCGACATGCTCCAGACCGCCGGGGCCCACCGGGTGCTCTCGGTGGACTTCCACTCCGGCCAGATCCAGGGCTTCTTCAACATCCCCGTCGATCACCTGGTCGCGGCGCCGGTCCTCGAGGACTACCTCAAGGCTCACACCAACCCCCACGAGCTGGTGGTCGTGGCGCCCGACGCCGGGCGCGTCAAGGTGGCCGAGCGCTACGCCCAGCACCTCGGCTGCGACCTGGCCCTGATTCACAAGACCCGCCGGCCCCGGGGCGACACCAACATCGCCGAGGCCCGCCACATCGTCGGTGAGGTCGACGGCCGCCACTGCGTGCTCATCGACGACATGATCGACACCGCCGGCACCATCGTGGCCGCGTGCGACCTGCTCAAGTCCCACGGCGCCGAGGACATCTGGGTGATGGCGACCCACGCCGTGTTCTCGCCCCCGGCGGTGGACCGGCTCTTCAACGCGCCCATCTCGCGGGTGATCGTCACCGACACCCTGCCGCTCGGTCCCGACCGGCGCTTCGAGAAGCTCGAGATCCTGTCGATCGCCAGCATCGTGGCCAACGCCATCTCGGCGATCTTCGAGGACACGTCGGTCTCATCCATCTTCAGCGGCGAGAATCTGCTCTAATCGCCACGGGGCGCGGGAGGGCTAGACTTGACCTCCGGCGCGCGGCCTTCGGCCGGCCGTCCCTCGAGGAGTCGTCATGTCCCAGAACACCCTGCACGCGTCGACCAGTCGCACGCGCGGGTCGCGCCACGCGCGGCGCCTGCGCCTCGACGGGTCCCTTCCGGCCGTCGTCTACGGTCCCGGCATCGAGACCATCGCGGTCACCGTGGACGCCAAGGCGTTTCGCGCCGCGGTGTCCGGCGAGCAGGGCCTCAACAGCGTCATCAACCTGGACGCCGACGGCCAGACGTTCCTCGTCATGGCGCGCGAGATCCAGCGCCACCCGGTGCGCGGCACCGTGGTCCACGTGGACTTCCAGGTCATCGACCCCAACAAGCCCGTGGTGGCCGAGGTCCCGCTGCACCTCATCGGCGACGCCGTCGAAGTGCGCCACGCCGACTGGGAGGTCGACCAGCAGATGTTCAGCCTGGAGATCAGGGCCCGGCCGGACCGGATCCCGACCCACTTCGAGGTGGAGATCTCCGGCCTCGGCGTCGGCTCGTCGATCCGCGTCGCCGACCTGGTCCTGCCCGAAGGCGTGGTCCCCACGATCGACCCGTCGGTGACGGTCGTGACCACGCACCCCGGGCGTGTCGCCGCCAAGCCCGAGGCCGTCGCCGAGGTCGTGGCTCCCGTCGAACCCCCGGTCTAGTTCGCGGTGGCGCTGCGGCGCTCGCGCGAGGGGCCGCGCCGGGGACGCGCCAGCGCGTTGGTCGTCGTCGGACTGGCCAACCCCGGATCGGAGTTCGACGGGTCGCGCCACAACGTGGGTGGCGACGCCGTTCGGCTGGTGGCCGATCGCCGCGGGGTCCGACTCACCCATGAACGGCGCCAGCGCTGCGACGCCGCGACGCTCGAGACCGACCAGGGACCCGTCACGCTGGCCGTGCCCACCACCTTCATGAACGAGTCGGGCGCGGCCCTCGCGCCGCTGCTGCGGCGCACCTCGCTCGAGGACCTGTCAAAGCTGGTGGTCGTCCACGACGAGCTGGACCTCGAGCCGGGTCGTCTCCAGCTGAGGGTCGGCGGCGGCCTCGCGGGTCACAACGGCCTGCGCTCGATCGCCGACGCGCTCGCCAGCCGGGAGTTTGCCCGTCTGCGCATCGGCATCGGCAAGCCGCCGACCAAGGAGCAGGGCGCGGACTACGTCCTGCGCCGCTTGAGCGGCGCGCGCCGCGACGCGCGCGACGCGGACGTCGCGCGCGCCGCCGACACGCTCGAGACCCTGCTCGACGCGGGATTCGAGGCGGCCCAGCGAGAGGCGAACGGCGGGCGTGGCTGAGTCGATCGGACTGCGCCGGGTCCTGGACCTCGTCGCGCCGGCCGTGCGCGCGGCCCAGCGCACGGGCGGCGTCACGCCCAGCGCCTTCGCGACGCCGCTGGCGGTGGCCGCACACGTCCTGGACGCCGCGTGTTCGATCGTCGTCGTGGCGACCTCCACCGAGGCCGAGCAGCTGCGCGACGCACTGGCCGCGCTGCTCGGCCCCGAGGACGAGGTCGCGCTGTGGCCGGGATGGGACACCCATCCGCTCGAGCGCGTCAGCCCCGACACCGCCGTCATGGCTCAGCGCGTCGCCCTCGCGCGCCGGCTGCTCGACGGCGATCGCCCGCGCGTCGTCGTCGCGTCGGCGCGCGCGCTCAGCCAGATCCTCGCCCCCGCCGATCCGCCCGCCGCGTTGATCGTGCGCCGCGGGGGCGTCCTCGAGCGCGACGGCTTCGTCGCAGCCCTCGCCGGCGCGGGATACCGCCGCGAGAGCCTGGTCGAACACCGTGCCGAGTTCGCGGTGCGCGGGGGGATCGTCGACGTCTGGCCCGCCCAGGCTGACCTGCCCATCCCCTCGACCTCTTCGGTGACGACGTGGAGCGCCTGACCACCTTCGACATCGCGAACCAGCGCGCCCTGCACGATCTGGCCGAGGCGTCGATCGCGCCGGCGCGCGAATGGATCCTCGACAGCGCGCAGCGCGAGCGCGCCCGCGAGCTCGCCGAGAGCGCGCCCTGGGGGCGCACGGTCTTCGATCGGCTGGCCGACGGCCACCTCTTCGACGGGATGGAGGGGTGGATGTCGCTCTTCGTCACCCGCCCGCGCACCCTGCTCGACCTCGAGTTCGGCGCGCGCCGCCTGGTGGTCGAGCCCGAGCGCGTGGCGCGGCGCCTGGGCGAGCTGCTCGACGAGGAACGTGAGTTGTGCGACACGGTCGCGGCGACGTGGCAGGCGAGCTCGCAGATCCCGCTCCTGCACCTGGACTGGGCGCGCACGCTGGAAGGTCGCGTGGATCTCGAGATCGGCGCGCCGTCGGGCGCGGCGTCGGGGGTCCTGGCGATCACCTCACCGCCGCCCGTCCAAGGCGACCCGAACCGACTGGCCGCCCACGTGCGTCAGTGGCCGGCCGCCACGCGCGGCGTGGTGCTCACGACGAATCCGGCGGGGCTCGAGCGCATGGCCGACCAGCTGCGGGCCGAGGGAGTCGAGGTCACGACTCGGCCCGAGGCCGTGCTGGACGTTCGCCTGAGCGTCGTCGAGAGCGCGCTGCCCGCGGGCTTCAGCCTCGACGATCCGCCGGTGGTCGTGTGGGCCGAGAGCGACCTGACCGGCCGGCGCGCCGTCCACCGCGTCGCGCGCACCCGCGCGCGCACCGTCGACGGCTTCTTCGACGACCTGGCGGTCGGCAGCCACGTGGTGCATCGCCAGCACGGCGTCGCACGGTTCTCGGGCACTACGACGCGGGCCATCAACGGCACGGTGCGCGACTACCTCATCTTGGAGTTCAAGGACGGTCGAAGCTACTGGCCGACCGAGCAGATCGATGCGCTCACCCCCTACGCGGGCGGAGACTCGCCGGCGCTGTCGCGCATGGGCGGCGCCGAGTGGCAACGCACGAGGGCCAAGGCCCGGGCGGCGGCCTACCTGGTGGCCCAGGAGCTCGTCGACCTCTACCGCCTGCGATCGGTCGTCGAGGGCCACGCGTTCTCGCCCGACACCGCCTGGCAGCGCGAGATGGAAGAGCTGTTTCCCTACACCCTGACCGCCGACCAGGCCCAGGCCATCGACGACGTGAAGGCCGACATGGAGCGGCCTCGCCCGATGGATCGCCTGATCTGCGCCGACGTCGGTTTCGGCAAGACCGAGGTCGCCCTACGCGCGGTCTTCAAGGCGGTCCAGGACAACAAGCAGGCGGCCGTCCTGGTCCCGACGACGCTGCTGGCCAGCCAGCACTTCGCCACGTTCGCCGAGCGGTTCGCGGGCTTCCCCGTGCGCGTCGCGTTGCTCAGCCGCTTCGTCGACGACGCCGAGTCGGCCCTCACGATCCGGGGCCTTCGCGAGGGCACCGTCGACGTCGTGGTGGGCACGCACCGGCTCCTCGCCGAGGGTGTCGACTTCAAGGACCTCGGCCTGCTCGTCGTCGACGAGGAGCAGCGCTTCGGGGTCACGCACAAGGAGGCGATCAAGGCGCGCTCGGTGGGGGTCGACGTGCTGACGCTCAGCGCGAGCCCGATCCCGCGCACCCTGGAGATGGCCTTCGCCGGGATCCGGGACCTGTCGATGGTCACGACGCCGCCGGCCGATCGGCGCCCGATCCTCACCCACGTGGGTGAGTTCAACGAGGCGGCCGTCACCGAGGCGATCCGGCGAGAGCTCCTGCGCGAGGGCCAGGTCTTCTACGTCCACAATCGCGTCTACGACATCGATCAGGTCGCGCGACGCGTGGTGGCCCTGGTGCCCGACGCGCGCGTCGCCGTCGCGCACGGCCAGATGGACGAGGGCACGCTCGAGCGGGTCATGATCGACTTCTGGGAGCGGCGCTACGACGTGCTGGTCTGCACGACGATCGTCGAGTCGGGCATCGACCTGCCCTCGGTCAACACCCTGATCGTCGACCACGCCGAGCGCCTGGGCCTGGGCCAGCTCCACCAGCTGCGCGGCCGGGTCGGGCGCGGGGGCCAGCGCGCGTACGCGTACCTCTTCCACCCGGCCGACCAGGTCCTCTCCGAGACCGCCTACGAGCGCCTGCGCACCATCGGGGACAACACGGCGCTAGGCAGCGGCTTCAAGATCGCCATGCGCGACCTCGAGATCCGCGGCGCGGGCAACCTGCTGGGCCACGACCAGTCCGGGCCGGTGGCCGCGGTCGGCTACGACCTCTACGTCCAGCTGGTGGCCGAGGCCGTCGCCGACGCCAAGGGCTTCGTCGCCGCGCCGGTCGTCACCGTCACCCTCGACGTGCCGGGCGAGGCGCACCTGCCCAAGGACTACGTCGAGGCCGACGACGCGCGCCTCGAGGCCTACCGTCGCCTGGCCGCCCTGACCACGTTGGCCGAGCTCGACGACCTGCGCGACGAGTGGCTCGACCGGTACGGCCCGCTGCCGGCAGCCGCGACGGGACTGCTGGAGCTGGCCGCGCTGCGCCTGGACTGCGTCGCGGCGGGCGTCTCGGCGGTGGTCGTGATGCCCGCGCGCGTCGGCATACGCTCGGCGCCGGTGGTGCGGGTGTCGCCGGTGACGCTCAGCGTCTCTCAGCAGGTGCGCCTGCGCCGGCGTCACGGGTCGCGCGCCTATGACGAGGCGCAGGCCGAGGTGCGCGTGGAGCTCGCGCCCGACGCCGTGTCGCCGCGCGCGCTGCGCGACCTGATGGCTGAGACCCTCGCCGCGACCGGTGAGGCGTAAGTCGCTCGGTAGCATGACGGGGTGCGCCGCCTGATCGCCCTGCTCGTCGTGGCGGTGGTCGGCGCCGGCGTCTACGGCTGGAGCGGGGCCTCGTCGGGCCTTCGCGTGAACGGGACCGACGTCGCCGGCTCGACGCTGCGGGCCGAGCTGACGGCGATCTCGGCCAGCCCGCCCTTGCAGTGCTACCTGACCGCCCTGGCGTCCACCTCGTTCGCCACGGGCGCGGGCGGCGACACCTTCGGCGCGTCGGGGGCCGCCGCGTGGACGAGCCTGCGCGCCGAGGGACTGGTCATCGAGCAGTACGTCGCCGCGCACTATCGCTACCGGTCGACGTCCTACGGATTACAGGTGGCCCTCTCCTCCCTGCAGGCGGAGATGACCCAAGCCGCGGCGTCGCACTCGTTCACGTGCCCCGGCTCGTCGGCCCAGGCCCTGGGGGCGATGACCGTCGAGATGCGCGACGCCCAGGTGCGCGCCCAGGCCGCGTCGCTGTTCCTGGTGGGCCAGCTCAAGACGACGATCCAGTTGAACGCCGCCTCGCTGCGCGCGTACTACTCGGCGCACCTCGCGGCCTACGACACCGTGTGCGTGAGCGTGGCCGTGGTGCTGCCCAGCCAGGTCGCCGCGTTCAAGGACGCGCAGGCCGCCGGCTCGACGCTGACCCAGCTCGTCCACGCGTACTCCCAGGACCCCGCGACGAAGGCCAAGGACGGAGCGCTGGGCTGCTACAAGCCCGGCCAGAGCGTCTACGCCGTGGTGCGCCAGGACGTCGGGACCGCGGCGCTCGGCCACTTCTCGACCTCCCCCCAGACGATCACGTCCAACGGGCTGAGCTACGCGCTCTTCGTGGCGCCGACGTCGCGCACGGCGACGCCCTTCGTCACGGCGTCGCCCCAGGTGTACGCCGACGCGCAGAGCCTCAACGCCCAGTCGGCGGGCCTGGTGAAGGAGAACATCCTCTACCGCGCCGCGGTCGGGGTCGACCCCGCCTTCGGGCGTTGGGGGCTCTCGTCGAGCGGGCCCGGCGTCTTCGCCGCGGCCCGGCCCCCGAGCGCCGACGTCGAGGGGGCCGGCGTGCTGGCGGGGACGACCGGCGCGACCTATAAGTGACCCGTCCCGTCGTGCGGGTCGTGGGACTGGGTCCCAGCGGCGCGGGCCTGATGACCGCTCGCACGATCGAGCTCATCGCCGCGGCGGGCGTCGTGCGCCTGCGCACCCGCGTCCACCCGGCGGCCGCGGCGATGACCGACGTGCCCAGCTACGACGACTGGTACGAGCGGGCCGCCGACTTTGACGCGCTCTACGAGGCGATCGTCGAGGACCTCGTGTCCCTGGCGTCGGCGTCGCCCACCGGCGAGGTGCTCTACGTGGTCCCCGGCTCGCCGCTGGTGGCGGAGTCGACCGTCGAGCGCCTGCGCTCGCGTGGCGACGTCGTCACGGTGTGCGAGCCCGCGGTGTCGGTGCTCGACCTGGCGTGCGCCGCGCTGGGTCGCGACCCGATGAGCGCGGGCCTGCACGTGGTGGACGCGCTGACCGGCGGCGAGCTGTTCCGGGGACCGGGACCGCTGCTCATCTTGCAGGCCTACGCGCCCGAGGTCCTGGCGGGCGTCGCGGCGCGGCTGCCGGGGGGCTGCGCGGTCACGGTGCTGCACCATCTGGGCCTCGAGGACCAGGTGATCGAGGTGCGTGCCGCGCGCGACCTGAGTGCGTTCCCGGCCGACCACCTCACGTCGCTGTGGGTCGAGGAGCTGCGCACGGCGGGCGCGGCGACCGACGACCTGACCGACCTCGCGCGCCGCCTGCGCCGCGAGTGCCCGTGGGACATCGACCAGACCCACGGGTCCCTGACCCGGCACCTGCTCGAAGAGGCCTACGAAGCGCTCGACGCGCTCGAGAACTTCGTGCGCCGCGACGCGGCCGGCGAGTTGACGCCCGCCGACATCTCCCACGTCCAAGAGGAGCTTGGCGACCTCCTCTTCCAGATCGTGTTCCACGCCGAGCTCGGTGACGAGGAGGGCCGTTTCGACCTGGCCTCGATCGCCGACGCCGAACGCGAGAAGCTCGTGGGGCGCCATCCGCACGTCTTCGGCGACGCCGTCGCGCGCGACGCGGCCGAGGTCGCGTCGCGCTGGGAGGTGCTCAAGCGAGACGAGAAGGGGCGCCAGAGCGCGACGGACGGCATCGCGTGGCAGCAGCCCGCGCTCACGCTGTACACGAAGCTGGTGCGCAAGGCCGAGTCCGTCGATCGGCCCGCGAGGGACCGTCGCGCCGCGCTGGCGAGCGCGGCCGCGTCGCTGGCCGCGCTCGAGCGAGCCGGCGACGTCGGACCCGGCGCCACCCCCGTTGCCGACGCGTCCGAGGAATGGGGTGACGCGCTCGGCGCGATCGTCGACGCCGCTCGCCTGAGCGGCGTGGACCTCGAGGGCGTGTTGCGCGAGCGCGCGCGACGGCTCGCCGACGAGATTCGCGGCCGCGAGTCGCAAAGGGCGCCAACGACCGACGAGTAGCGTGAGGACCGACGAAGGAGGCCCGATGAGCGCGATCGAGTTGATCCGGGGCCGCCAGGTCCTGGACTCGCGGGGCAACCCCACGGTCGAGGCCGAGGTCTACCTGGAGTCGGGCGCGTCGGGCCGGGCCCTGGTGCCCTCGGGTGCGTCCACCGGCTTGCACGAGGCGGTCGAACTGCGCGACGGCGCCCCGGAGTGGGGTGGCAAGGGCGTCACCACGGCGGTGAGCCACGTCAACGGCGAGATCAACGACGCCCTCGAGGGGTACGACGCCAGCGATCAGCGCGACGTCGACCTGGCGATGATCGACCTCGACGGGACGCCCAACAAGAGCCGGCTCGGGGCCAACGCCATCCTCGCGGTCTCGCTGGCCAACGCCAAGGCCGCGGCCGCCGAGTCCGGGCTGGCGCTGCATCAGTACCTCGGCGGCGTCAACGCCCACGTGCTGCCGGTGCCCATGATGAACGTGGTCAACGGCGGCGTCCACGCCAAGAACTCGATCGACTTCCAGGAGTTCATGGTCATGCCCATCGGCGCGGCGTCCTTCTCCGAGGCGCTGCGATGGGGCGTCGAGACGTATCACGCCCTGCGCGAGGTGTTCGCGTCGCGCGGTCTCAGCACCGCGGTGGGCGACGAGGGCGGCTTCGCCCCGGACCTGCCCGACAACGAGACCGCCGTCAAGGTCCTCGTCGAGGCGATCGAAAAGACCGGGCGCACGCCGGGCGTCGACGTCGCGATCGCGCTCGATCCCGCGGCGAGCGAGTTCTGGCGCGACGGGTCCTACGACCTCGCCGGCGAGGGTCGCGTGCTCACCAGCGCCGAGCTCGTCGACTACTGGGTGGACCTGGTCGACCGGTACCCGATCGTGTCGCTCGAAGACGGCATGGCCGAGGAGGATTGGGACGGCTGGGCCGAGCTCACGCGGCGCCTCGGCGGCCGGATCCAACTGGTCGGCGACGACATCTTCGTCACCAACGTCGACCTGCTCGCCAAGGGAATCGAACGCGGGGTGGCCAACTCGATCCTGATCAAGCTCAACCAGATCGGCACGCTCACCGAGACCCTCGAGACGGTGGCGATGGCGCAACGCCACGCCTACGGGGCCGTGATCTCGCATCGCTCGGGCGAGACCGAGGACGTGACGATCGCGGACCTCGCCGTGGCGACCAACGTCGGCCAGATAAAAACCGGGGCCCCGGCGCGCTCCGACCGGGTGGCCAAGTACAATCAGTTGTTGAGACTCGAGGAGCTCCTCGGGGATCAGGCGCGCTTTCTCGGTGCGTCGTCTTTGTCGGGGGCGACCAGTGACGGCAACTCATAGCATCGCGACACGCGAACACCATCGCTGGATGTTCCCGCTCGCGGTGGTGACCTCGCTGGTGATGCTCGCCGCGTGGTTCCCACTGTCGACCCTGTGGCACCAACAGAACCAGATCGACGCCACCTCGAGCCAGATCGCCCAGATCCGCCAGCAGCAACGGACCCTCTCGCACGAGGCCGCGTCGATCTCGACCCGAGCCGCCGCCACGCTCCTGGCGCGCCAGCAGTACCAGCTCGTCCAACCGGGCCAGAGTCTGATCCAGGTCCTGCCGGGCCACCAGGCGGGGTCGGCGTCCCAGGGCGGCGACCCCGGCACGCAACCCCTCGTCTCGCCGTCGTCGGTCTCCTCGATCGTGGCGCCGACCCACGCCACCAAGGCGCGACGCTCCTCGATCGCCGGATTCGTGACCCGCCTGGTGCACACCCTCGAGTTCTGGCGTTGACCTTCCGGGACGCGTCGGATGACGAGGTCGCCGTCGTCGCCGGTCTGCTGGGCCGACGGCCCCAGGGCCGCTTCGCCGTCGTGGTTCGCCGAGCCGACGGGCGACCCGTGGTCATCGAGAACGAGCCCCACCTGCGCGACGGCACGCCGATGCCGACGCTCTACTGGCTGATCGACCCCGAGTTGCGCGACGCCGTGAGCCGTCTCGAAGGCGACGGGGGAGTCCACCGCTTCGAAGAGCTGGTCGACCACGACGAGCTGGACCGGGCGCACGCGCGTTACGCCGAGCGGCGCGCCGCCGCCACCGTGCGCGCCGACCTGGTCGCGGCGAACGGCGGCGTGGGCGGGACCCGTCGCGGCGTCAAGTGCCTTCACGCCCATCTCGCCAACTACCTCGCCGGAGGACCCGATCCCGTCGGCGAGCTGGTCGCCGCGACACTCAGCGTCGGCGAGTTCGACGTGGTCGACGTCCGTGCCTGAGGTCGTCGCGGCCCTGGACTGCGGGTCGAACTCGACGCGCCTCCTGACCACGGTGCCCGGCCGGGACGTCGTGCGTCGCGAGACGCGCATCACGCGCCTGAGCCAAGGCGTCGACGCGTCGCGCCGTCTCGTGCCCGAGGCCATGGAGAGGTCCTACGCGGTGCTCGACGACTACCGACGCCTGATGGAGCTCGACGGCGTGGCGCGCGGGCTGCTCGTGGCCACCTCCGCGGTGCGCGACGCGGTGAACGGACAGGAGTTCCTCGACGGGGCGCGCCTGCACGCCGGCGTGGAGGCGCGCCTCATCACGGGCGAACAGGAGGCCTGGTTCTCCTACACCGGGGCGATGGCCGACCTCGACGCGGTCGACGCCCCGACGGCGGTGCTGGACATCGGCGGGGGATCGACCGAGATCGCCGCCGTCCTCGAGGGCGTGATGCACAGCTACTCCATGCAGCTGGGCTGCGTGCGCGTGGCCGAGCGGGCGCTCGGCCGCGGTGTCGTCACGCCCGGCAGCGCCGCGGCCGCGCGCTCGATGATCGCCGACGAGCTCGACGTCGCCTTCACCGCGCGGCCCGCCTTCGCGGATCTCGTCGGTCGGGCCCGGCTGGTGGGACTCGCCGGGACGATCACCACCCTGGCCCAGCTCGACGCCGGCGAGTCGGTCTACCGGCGCGACGTCGTGCACCACCGGGTGCTGACGCGCGCGAACGTCCAGGAGTGGCGCGACCGGCTGGCCCTCGAGACGCCGAGCGAGCGCCTGACGCACCCCGGGATGGTGGCGGGACGAGAGGACGTCTTGACGGCGGGCCTCTTCGTGCTGGACGCGGTGATGGAGCGCCTGGGCGTGGACGCGTTGGTGACATCGGAGAACGACATCCTGGACGGCGTCGCCGCCTCGCTGTAGTCCCCGTGCGCCCCGGCGCGCCACCGGCAACAATGGGTGAGTGAGAAGGCGCACATCGTGACCAGCCGCGGGACGATCTACTCGCCGATCTCCCTGCACGGGCGCCGCGTGGTGCTGCGCACGATGAACGAGCACGACTACGAGGGCTGGCTCGAGGTCCGGCGCCGCTGCCACGACTGGCTGCTCAAGTGGGAGCCGCGCTCGGCGCACTCGAGCCACCTGGCCGAGGACCAGCGCAGCTTCGCCAGCCGGTGCGCCCTGCGCGAGCGCGAGCGCCAGCTCGGCACCGGATTCGGGTTCGGGATCTTCCACCAGGGCCGATTCATCGGCGAGATCACGCTGTCGTCGGTCCAGCGCGGACCCTTGCAGTCGGCCTACATCGGCTACTGGATCGACGAGGCGATGGCCGGTCAGGGACTGATGCCCGAGGCCGTGGTCACGATGCTCCAGTACGCGTTCGACACGCTGCGCCTGCACCGTGTCGAGGTCAACATCATCCCTCGCAACATCCCCTCGCGGCGCGTCGTCGAGAAGCTGGGCTTGCGCTGCGAGGGCGTCGCCGAGCGCTACCTCGAGATCGACGGCGCGTGGGAGGACCACGCGCGCTACGCCGTGACCGCCGAGGAGTGGGCCGACCGCGCGCCCGAGCTGGTCGCGACCTGGCTCCTGCCGCGCAGCGACTAGACCGCCTCGAAGGTCCGTCCGCGCAGCTCGTCGAGCCCGGCGACGCGCAGCCGTCCGCCGAGCGCCTCGGCCACCCCGACGCCGCCCACCGCGCCGTCGCGCGCCAGCACGAGCAGGTCGTCGCCGGCGCCGCGCGCCACCGCCAGTCCGCCGATCCGGGCCTGGCGCGCCAGCGGGGCGATCTCGGCAACGTCGACGCCGCGCGCCAGCTCGACCACCGGGTTCTCGTAACGGGTGCGCCGAATGGAGCGCAGGTCGCGGATCATCCTCAGCGAGTCGCGACCGACGCGCACCGATGAGCCGGCCACGTCGTCCCACGTCACGTGCACCGGTTGCACGGTGAGCCCGAGGCGCTGGGCCAGGTACAGCAGTTCCGCGTCGTAGCTGAATCGGTCGTAGAAGCCGAGCAGCCCGAGCACACGGGCCGGTCCGAGTCGGAACGCCTTCGCGCCGCACTGCGTGTCGCGCAAGGTCGTGCCGGTGTAGTGGCGCACGAGCAGGTTGAACACCCGGCCGGCGGCGGTGCGCACGAACGAGTCGTAGGTGATGTGGCCGTCGTGCACGCGAGAGCCGGGTGCGAGGTCGCAGTGCGCCAAGGCGGCCAGGAGGTCGGGGAAGTGCTCGGGACGTATCGACAGGTCGGCGTCGGTGGCGAGCACGCTGGCTCCCTCGGCCACCGATATCCCGAGTCGCACCGCGGCGCCCTTTCCGCGGTTCACCGGCTGTTGGACGAAGCGCGAGTGGGGGAGGTGGCCGTAGACCTCGCGCAGCACGGCGAGCGTGTCGTCGCTCGACCCATCGTCAACGACGACGACCTGCGTGAGCTGCGGATCCATCGAGGCGAGCACGTCGCGCAGGCGCTCATACCCCGCGGCGAGGC